>JAUWIR010000132.1 GCA_030605265.1 Pseudomonadota bacterium
CTTTGCCCCGGGCCTTCTCTCTTATTTCAAGGGAGCGCGTAGAGAGGGGGTCTGCCTGCCCATAGACGCCCAGGCTGTCGTAGAGTGCTGCCAGCTTGTTGAGGGTGACGGCCTCCGCGGGGGGCTCTGTGCCCAGGGCCTTCTCTCTTATTTCAAGGGCCTTCCTGGCATAGGGGATGGCGTCCCGATAGCGGCCCTCTTGATACAATCTTACAACCTGCTGATTTAGTTTTAAGGCCTCCTCTAATCCCTGGCTAAATGCTCCTTTTGGCCAAAGGCAGAAAAACAGAAAAAGGATTAATACTATTATTTGAATTTTGTAATAACTCTTATAACTCTTATTTATATTCATACTATAATTCCTCCTTAACCTTTATACTTCAACTTTTCATGCCCCTTACAGCGAAGGACTTTCACTTTTTCCTTTTACTATAATCACTATATATCCTGCCGTATCCTTATACCCCTCATTTTTTCTTTTCACCTTGCCCAGGCTGGAAAGCTTATCCAACAAAAGAAACTCCTTCTCCCCTGCCACCTCTATAGTCAACTTTCTCCCACCTTCAATAGATAAGTCCTGCACCACATTGCCATTATAACTTCCAACAATCTCCTTAAGCTGATCAACAACCTTATCTGTATCATCTATATCACCTGCAACTTCAATTACAATAGGATTTTTGGCTTCATTTAGGGTAATTTCAGATTGCCTGGTAATGATCTTTCCCTCATCAACGCCTTTTGGCAAAAATCCCCTCATCATAATCATCATTAGAATAACAATGGCAATTCCCGCCCCTCCAAGGGCAAATTTGGGAATTTTAGTAACATTAGTAACGCACGGGGAAAAAATCTTCTCCAGCAAAATACGTACCTTTGATTTCTCCCTATCCCCTTCTAATTTTGTTTTCCTCTGCCGAATCCGCTGCAGTACCTTCTCCTCAAAATTTGGCGAGATAGCCGGCGATTTCCAGGTATCCATCATGGCTATGGTCGCCTTCATGTCCTTAAGCTTATCTTGACACTTCCGACAAGCTTCCATATGCTCTTTGACCAGTTGCCGCTCCTCTTCCTCCAGACTATGGGTCAAAAAATTATAAAGTAATTTTTGTGCTTGCTTACACTTCATCAGTTATGTCCTTAAAATTTCCTGAAAGGGTTTCAAATTTTCATTCAATTTCTCAATGGCCCTGTGCTTCCTGGTTTTGGCAGCATTTATCCCAATATGCAAGACCTCGGCAGCTTCTTGAAGAGAAAGATGATCATAATGGATGAGCAGAATGATCTCTCTATACCTGGGCTTTAGGTTATTTATTTCCCTTTGCACTATTCTTTGCACTATGTTTTGTTTCTCTTGTTCCAATATTCGGTCCTCCGGAGAAGGTCCTTGAGAGGGAGGATCGGGAAAATCTTCAACTAACAGGTCTTCCCCCCGTTCCTCTTTTCCCCGCTTCTTCTTTAGCCTGTCCATACAGTGATGGTAGGCGATAGTGAAAAGCCAGCTTATGAATTTTTTATTTTCTTTCAATTGCCCGATATTAAAGAAAGCCTTGGTAAATATTTCAATAGCCGCCTCTTCAGCGCTTTCCTCATCCCTTAACCTCCTAAAGCAACAGCCATATATGCGCTGTTTATAATTAGCCATTAGTTTACTAAAGGCATACTCATCTCCTTCTTTTACCTTGGCAATTAGGGCCTCTTCTTCTTTGGTAATTTCATTTTTTGGCCTGGGGCTCAATTTGACTCTCCGGATAGGTAAGAATGGTTGGACTTCAAAAAGGTTTCATTTTTTTGGGCATCCTTCACTAGTCGGTTTACACTTTCTGTCACCACGGAGACACTGAGTCACGGAGAAAAAGTATAAAAACTCTGTGTCTCTGTGGTGAAAAATATTTAAAAAAGTGTCAACTACTTTTGGGCATAAATGAAAGGATGCCCAAATATCTAATAAAACCCTTAAGGAGGAGCAAGCCATGAGTAAAAAGAAGTTAATGAACTTTAGAAGAACCATTCATCGGGTAAGGGGAAAAGGTATTCATATTCTTACCAAGGCCGCAATTGTCTTCATCTTAAGCATCACCGTCTTAACCGCCGCAACTATATTCAATATCCCATGGCATACGGCCTGCGCAAAAGATGGTGTGAATATTAACCGGTTGTCGGAACAGTATAAAAGCGCCCTATCCCTGAAAACTATTTCCCGCTCATTGGAGGGAGTAACCGTGCCGAGCCTGGTGATGAACCTCGATTTCCCTGTAAACAGCTCTAGCCTTACCCCCCGGGCAATCAAATATCTTGACGCCCTCGGGTTGGCCTTGCAGGATGAGACACTGAGAACATACATCTACCGGGTTGATGGCCACACCTGTAGTCTTGGATCAACTGAGTATAACTATAATCTCTCCTTCCAAAGGGCACAGGCTGTAGTGGATTACCTGGTGCAAAACTTTTACCTGCCAAGGGACAGGTTTATCATTAAGGGATGTGGCGAGAGTAAACCCGTAGCCAATAACGCCACTGAGGAAGGGAGGAAGAAAAATCGTCGGGTGGTGATCATTAACACTCTTCAGGATTTTCAGGAAACAGGCAAACCGGAACGGCCTAAAGTTAAAGTATGTGCAAAGTATGTGCGGTCCGGTGAGGAAAAAGAGCTTACCCAAGGGGAAACCCTAAATTCTAAGGATACTTACTGTGTGGAATTTAGCCCTCAAACTGCCGCGCATATTTATCTCTATCAGATATCCGGCGGCAAAAAGGACCTTCTTTTTCCCAATGAAAAATACTCAAAAAATGAAAACCCGGTTATTCCCGGAAGGATCTATCGGGTCCCGGACTTTGGCCGGGGGTTTTATCTTAATCACCAAAAAGGAGAAGAGCAATTGGTGCTGATCGCCCAAAAGGAAGAGTTGAAAGACCCAATGGATTTTTGTCAAAAGGCGGCGGCTTTGGGAACAACCAACCTTAAGAAGGGGCTTTCCCGAAGCATGCAAAGCATTAGAGAGGCATTGGAAGAAACCGTGCCGCCGGCGCCGTTGAAAATGGCGGGAAAACCGGATGATCTACAAGAAAATTCTTATAACGCCCTTAATGGGATATTTAATGAAGAGGAAGCATTTATCTGGAAATTGTCCTTTCAGCATCAATAAACTGAAGGTTTGAAATAAATAGAAAGAAATTTTTCTCAAGATTCAATAAAATCACCTCTAACCATTTTATAAAAAAAGGAGTATTGACCATGTCTTTTCGAACACTTTTATGGGAAAAGCTGTACAGCGCAAGTCAAGGCGCTTCGAGAATCCCTAATAACCTCACTGCCCAAGAAATAATCGGCTCAATAGCAGCAGCAGGAATAATCCTTTTGCTTTGCTGGCTGGTAGTGAGAAAAGGGTTTTTTTATATTTCTGAAAATGCCGGGGCCTCAAGAATTACCTCTTTTCTTTTTGGCGGCAGTATAGCCGCAGCCTGGTGTTTAGGCTCACTTGAGTGGATTGGACCGGGCAGCGCCAGATGGATGGTTATGGTCATGCTTGTATCTACCATAGGGAGCATTACCTATTTGGTGTGGGTAAAGAATAGATAAGCAGGAAAACAGATAAGATAAGGAGATTAAATTATGGGATCAATTATTATCAGCCTTGGCGGTGGAGGCAAGGTTGCTTCAATGAAGTTGAGAAGAATGATGGTGGAAGAGTATGGAGGGGAAGAATACGGCCTATTAAAAAACAAAATCTGTTTCCTACATATAGATACTTTTAAAGATGTGGGGCAAGAGGGCGGTCAGGACTTTTGCACCCAGGTTATGGGCACTGATATAAGCTTAAAGGAAGAGACGGAAAGATTAGTGCTTTCAGATAATTTACCGGAGCCCCCGCAAACTGCCATGCTCACGAATCATCCTCATGTAAAGGAGTGGTTTTCCGAGATCCTCCCTTGCAATATTGACTTGAGCCAGGGGGCGGGAGGCGTTCGGGCCTACGGCAGGATTGCCTTTCACCATAAGATTTTCCTCTTTCGGCAAAGGCTCAACCAGATGTTGAGCAGGGCTCAAACTGATACCCGGGTAAATATTTACATTGTCTGCTCCCTCTTTGGAGGCACAGGCAGCGGGACATTTTTGGATGTTTGCTATGCGGCCAGGGATGAAAAAAATCGGCGTGGACTCAAAGGTGATGTGCTGGGTTTTTTTATCATTGGCGCTTCCAATCCGGATGCGGGAATGAAAGAGAACTGTTATGCAGCTTTAGCAGAGCTTGAGTATTATTCCAGCGGGCCTTTGCTTCAGGAGGGAAGAAAGAATAAACCCTTTGAGGCCCGTTATCCCGTATCAGGGGTAACCCAGGTAATTTCAGATGAGCCCCCGGTGGACACCTGTTATCTGTTCGGGAACAATAACGGCCAGAAATTGCTTGAGCGATCAGAGCTTGAAGAGATGACTGCCAGGCGGATATTTTTTGAGACGGTCTCGGGCATAAAAGAGCCCATGACTGCCAAACGTGCTGATATCAAAGCAACGCCAGCCTATTATATGCCCGAGGGCCTGCAAAAAAGAAGCAAGACCTTTTTTGCCACCGGGTGTTCGGTGATCGAATTTCCGGCCCCCCGAATTATGAACGCTTTGGGTGCGGCTTTTGCCGCCTATTGTTGTGATTATCTTTTGTTTAAAGAAGCGGAAGGATTTAGTGATCTGAAAAAAGAGATGAAAGAGTTTATGGAAGATAGGTTGGGGGTAAATGTTCGAGAGAGCAGTCTGAGGAAAACCCTTGAGCTGCAAGACACCCGCACCATAGGAAGCTCCATGAAGGAGGATCGGTTTACCTGGCAGCGAGACTTGAAAGACAAAATCAGCCATGGCGCGGTAAAAGAGGGCACTATCTATGGGGACATTGAAAAAGTGGTTGGAAGAGCTGTTGATTCCATAAATGGAAAGGGCGCCTGTGTTTTAACCATTAAGAACAACTTGGAAAAACTGTGGAAGGGAGGAGCGGAAAATGAAGGGCTTCAGCAAAGGATAATGAGCATTATCAGCGCCTTTATCCTTGATAGGGATAAGGGGCCGGCTCATACCGGCGCTTTTTTGGATAGCCTATCCGGCAACTGAAGACAGACCAAAAACAAGCAGAGGATATTTATACCAGGGCTGACAGCGCAGTTCGAAAAGCCAGGGAAGAGGTGGATAGAAGGTTAAAGAAAATCAGGCTTGATGAAAATTACCCAAAGGAAGTAAAAAAGCATGTTGAGTGGCTTTGTAATAGGGAGTTGGCGGTTTTTATGGAGCAGGGCTTGAAACGGGCGGTGTATGACGGGATAAAAACCCTTCTCCATAGAATAATCCTGGAGCTTGAGGCAAAAAAAGCGCATATCTGCCAATACGAGAAAGAGTTGGGCAGGCTCAAGGAGGCTTTTTTAAAGGAAGTTCACGAAGTATCCATGAACCTGATGGAATGGCTTGGCTCTGAAAGCACCGGCGGCCAGACTTTTTTTCCTGCTTTAAAAGGATTTTTGAGTGAGCTGGTTAAGCTAGCCGACCTTGATCAATTTTTTAAGGTGGTGGAGGCCCTTTCCAAAAGCTATGGTCTTTTGGACCCTTTTGACGGCCGGATTGAAGCTAAAGCCCAAGAGATGGTAGTGAATAATGGGTGCCCAATGATCAAGATAGGGGAAAATTCTGATGAATTTAAACAGAAACTTTTTAAAAAATGCAGAAAGGTGTTTTCATCCTTTGGCTCAATAAATATCTGTAATCTTCTTACCCGGACCCTCTCTGAAGGGGCCAGATCCGCCCTTTTTAATCAAAAGATTCAAAGCTCACACTGGTTCCTGGAGGCTTTTGTTAATGACCCGACTATAGATCATGATCCGGCCTTGCATGAAAAAAAATGGGTGGGCGTCCCTGAAGAGATTGATCTTCAAAATCATCCTATCTGGACAGGGGCCCTTGGGCAATATGATCCTGACAGGGAAAGGTTTAAGGCAGTCAAGGAAGCATACCGGATGGTGTTTGCAACTGAGTTGGGGGTATTTAGCTTGCGCAACATCACTTTTCTTGAGAACTATCAAAAAGCCTACCAAAGGCTTTCCAAAGAGGAGAAAAAACCGCCACACCAACAGCCGGATAGAGTATCCGGACCCCCTGCCCCAAGATCCCCGGCTCATGATTATTCATAATCGGACAGAGCGAGCAGTGCTTCTTGGAAAGGTGTTAGGGCTTTTAAGGAAAGCTTCTGATCCTGAAACACACTATCAAGCCATATATTTTTACTATGCAGATCCTGCAACCGGCGTTGAGATGAATGAAAAAATCTGCCCCTCCCGGGATAAGGTGGGAGAGGTGTTGCAGGAGGAGCAAAGAAAAAAGGATATTGAAAAGCAAACTACTGAGCCAACCAGGCTTGAGGTGTTGGAGGAGGAAATCGATCGTGCGGCGAAGAGCAAAAAAACAAGGCAGGAGAAAGAGGACTTTTCCAAAAAGCTACAAACCTATCTTGCTGAATCTTTGCAAAAAATACCCGGTGATGAACAGGAGAAAAGGAGGCACCCTGTCTACCAGAAAAATGTAAGAATTACAGATGAATTTTTAAAAGAGTATGCTTTGTATGAACCTTCCATAAAAACAGAGCATTTTTCCCTTGAGGAGGTGAGTTCTATCCTATGAAAAAAGAATGGGAATGCCGGAAATGTTCATTTTTACACCAAAAAGAAGGTGAGTTTTCTTGGTTAAAATGCAAAAATTGCCCGGCTTTTCGATGGCCGTGGATGATTTGGGCCCTTGGCGGATTAATGGCCATTTTATTGGCCGCAGGAGTATGGGCGCTCTTTCCTGCAGAACCTAGGGCCCAAAAGCCTATAGGTGAAGGAGAGGTTGTCGCTCAACTTTATGAGAGTATAGAGAATGCTGGCGGAGAGAATGATAGTAAAGAGGATGATAATAGAGAGAATAATAGTAGAGAGAATAAGGTGCATTTGACCACGCATGATATTCTTTGCCTTCTTCATCAAGGAGAATTCTTGCAGGTGAAAAAGTGTTTTCAATCCAACCGGACTGATGATGCACAAAAGGGAAAAATTGTTCAGGAAATGAAGACCTTTATCAAGATAGATGTAACCCTTCAGTATCAAAAAGAAGGTCAAAAACCTTCTCCTCTCTATCCCCTTGAGGCAGGGGAAATGGAGGATCTTACTTTAACCCACCGGGACAACTACCGCCTCACGATTACTGTACAAGATCCAAATGTATTTCTCTATATTTTTCAGAAAGATGCTTATAATCAAATAAAGAGGCTTTTCCCAGACCCGGTATGGGGCGGGGAAAAGAATCCTCTTCATGGGGGCAAATCTTATCAGCTCCCGCCTGGAGAAAGGGAGTGGTTCTATTTGGATGAGCTTCCCTCAAAGCAAAAAGAGCACATCACTGAAACTCTTTACCTGATTGCTTCACCCTGGCCGGCAAAGGATATAGAGCGCCTTTACGGGGAAATTTATGGGGCTGTGAACCGGGAAGCCAGGGAGAAGGCAGTAGGAGAGCTTTTTCGAAGGATGAGATTGAGAGATACAGATACATTCCAGGCTTTATATTATAGAGAGTTTTCTTTCAGTCATGGAAAGTAAAGTAAAGAGAATCAGGTTTTACCATCGGCAGATAAATAAAGATAATACCTATCTTTTTTTAATTTATGCGGTATGCTTTTAGTTTTTCAAATAGTAATCAACTAAACGCTGAGTTCCTTCTTCTAGAGAAATTAAGGGCTTATAGTTTAAATATTTTTTGGCTTTATTAATACTATAAGAATGGGATGTTCCTAATTGTGAGGCAATAAATCTAGTCATTGGCGGTTCAGTTTTCAAACGGCCTATTTGGTATATTTTTTCCATGAACCAGCCTACCTTTTTCGCTTTGGTCAAGGAAATTGATTTTTTTGCTTTTGGGAGTCCCATTTTTTCTAAAAATGAGTCTATCCAATCCCAAAGGATTACAGGCTCTCCCTGGCTGATGAAGAAGGCTTGACCTGCAGAAGATGAGTGAGGGGATAAGGTTTCTTCTGCTAAAAGGTGCGCATGGACCACGTTATCAATGTAGGTTAAATCCACTAGATTTTTTCCGTCACCCACTCTGATTAATTTTCCTTTACTAGCTCGAACAATTAGCCTGGGGAGTAAATTTGTATCTCCGGGCCCCAGAACTAAATGGGGGCGAAGAGCTATGGTAAGTAATTTATGTGGATCATTGGCTGCTAAGACCATTTTTTCAGCCATGGCTTTACTCTTTGGGTAATGGCAAAGATATTCGGATTCGGTAGGATAAGGGGTGGATTCATCTATATTGATTTGATCTTGGCTGCTATAAACAACACTGGGTGAGCTGGTGTAAATTAATTTAGGCACCTCATATTTCCTGCAACCCGAGAGTATGTTCTGTGTGCCAAGGACATTGGTCTGGTAATACTCCGGCCATTTCCCCCAAATCCCGGTTAACGCCCCAATATGAAAAACAGAGTCTACCCCTTGGCAGGCATTTTCCACAGCCTCTGTATTAGCCAGATCTGCTTGAATAATCTTTACACCAATTTTTTTTAATTTCGGATATTCTTTTCGTCCCAGGACTGTTACTTGGTCTCCTCTTTTTATTAGGCTTTCTACTACCCCTCTCCCAATAAAACCACTTCCCCCTGTGACCAGAGCTTTCATGAGAATTCTCCCTGTTTTCTTTTGGTATTCAAAATCTTAACCATAGAACACAAAGAATATTTTTAATAATAATAAATTAATCATATTTTTGTTTCTCCCCTTAAGTGACCTCTGTGGTTTCATATTTTTTTTCTTTTTACTTCTCTTTGAGCCCATACAGCCAGCTTTTCTCGAAAGATTTTAACATTGTGACGAATATCTACAGGAAAAGAGGGATGAAACAAAATAATCTCAATAGACTGAGTCAGAGGATTTTTCTTGGAAAGTTCCAAGAGTTCTTTGATAAAGAGATTTTTTTCTTTTTTGTCTTTGGGCATTTTTCCTTGATGAGGTTCTATAATAATAGCGGGTTTTTGGGAAGGGGCACTGCCAAGCCCCACTAAAGCGGATCGGAATACTTTTTTATGTTGATTAAAAATTGCCTCACAAGGGACTGTAAACATCGGGCCTTGAGGGGTTATTACTCTATGGGCTTTTCGACCGCAAAACCAAAATCTTCCTTTTTCATCAAGATAACCAACATCTCCAATTCGATGCCAGATAGTTTGTCCATCAAAAATTTTATGCAAATCAGTGGCTTTTTTCTGTTTATAGTATGATAAGGTGACC
>JAUWIR010000614.1 GCA_030605265.1 Pseudomonadota bacterium
TTAACTAATCTGAGGAATTTGGTTATCAATTCAACGAAAAAAGTTAACACTCAAATTATATCAACTAAATCATTTGTATTACTTTGATAATTTTTTAGCTCACCACAAAATTTAAATAGGATACATCAGGTTTATAAACTGTAATTATCCAAAGTATACCTGCCCGGAAATTACCAGAATATAAATATTTAAATCAAGAGAAAGTAGATAGCAAAATGCAGCGAGTTTTTAAAAAAAGAATTACGTATTGATTGATTTTGATTAAAGGAGATAAAAATAATTTGAGGTATTATAGCAGCTTATGGGTCAATTTGTATGTGGGACTTTATGTGGGACTTTTTCTCAAAAATGAGCAAAAATAGGTAAAAGTGGGATAAAATCGGCTAAGAAGACATTCAATGATTTCAATGGATTGCTTTAAATTGAGGAGACTCAAAACTTGGAGGTGTTGCCTTTTAAGCAGAGGGTCGTTGGTTCGAATCCAACACGGCTCACCAATTAAATCAAGGGGTTACAGTGATGGCTGTGACCCCTTAGTTTTATCTGTGTGAGAGTTTGTGTGAGACTTTTGTCTGGCTTGCTCATAAATAGCCATAGCGAGCCGCTCTTGAATTCCTATACTATGTAAATAAATCTCCGTTGTCTTCTGATGATCATGTCCCAAAATTTTTTGAATTCTTCGAATTGGGACATTATTGTTATCCATAATTGAGGCGCCCGAATGCCTTATCGGGTGAAACCGAAAATATCTAACCCCGGCCTTTTTGCAGAGAGTCTTCATAACCTTATTTCTATCGCGATATGGGCCATTTTTCATCATACCAGCCTTTCTGCTCCAGTAAGTATGCCAGAATACCCAGGGTTTAGTCACATCCCTTTGAGAATACCTGTTGGAGAGAACCTCATGAAGTTTATCAGTCATGGGCACTTTCCTTGGGGTCAAATGGCCGCCCTTTTTCTTTCGGGTGTAAAGGATTACATACCGCATTTCCAAGTTGACATCATCCCGGACCAACCGGTTAATTTCACTCATCCGGCCCATTGTCTCCCTGATACACCAAAGATAATCCTGAGTATCAGGATCGGCAATATCAATCACCTTGTCAATGTCTTCTGCAGGAGGGACGTATTTTACCTTCTTTTCTTCCGGGAGAGATTCTATCCCATCTACTGGGTTATCGGAGATGAACCGCTTTTTCTTGCCGAAATTAAAAATAGCGTGAAGGTCCCGGATATTCTTGTTGGCAGTGTAAGCTGAAATCTTTCTTCTTACCCCAAGAATGAAGGTTTGAACCATGCCCTGAGAGATCTCACTGCAATTAAGTTTGCCCCATTTTTTAATCCAGCCTTTTGACAGCCACCGATAATCTCGATAATGGGTATCTGAGTTATACGCCTTCACATAATCCAGTCTAAGATTAACGAGGTCAAAGAAGGCCATGTCGGTTGGGGTCTCTATTATCGGTTTTGGGTTGTTTATCTCCTCCTTCCTTTTTGCCTCGGCCTCTTTTACCTCTCGTTTGGTCTTGAACCAGGCGCCTGAATACCTTTGATTGTTTAGGGTGAAGTCGTACCTCCACCCCTTCCTTTTGACAAAATATATGCTCATGGAGTTTCTCCTTTCCAGGAAAAAACAGAGAACCCCCGAGCTTCCTGCCACCCACTATCTTCCAGTTTCTATAAACCCAACTCAGGCTTTTCCGGAGATATTGGGCGACCTCCTCAGGGGGCATTATATCCTTATTAGAATTCCTGTCAATAACCGTTATAGACATTGATTTTTTCCACCTCTTTTCAGTTATTTATTCCCTTTTGGCTTTTATTATTAAATGTATGCTTTGCCCGAGGTAAGCAACCAAGCCTTTTATTAAAAAGCCTTTCTGTTCTTTTCCTGGTACCAGATATATAAGAAAATCCAGAAAGCCTTGGACTTAACAGCTTCTTTTATTTTTTCTAAGCCAACGTTCATATTTGGCCAAATCACTCTTATGGATACGCAAAGAACCTCTAATCTTCACTGCCGGCAGTTCTTCATCCTCAATCATTCGATAAATGGTACGCAGGGAGATAGAGAAATGTCGGGCTACTTCATCTAATATGAAATATATTTTTTCGTATCCGATAGTGTTTTTATTCATTGTTTCTCTTTTACTTTTTATTTATTTAAAAACAATTACTTTTATTTCAATAAAGGGATTTAGTCGTACATTATGGGTAAATATCTATGGCCCCCTTGAATCGCATATTAGCTGAATGACACAAACCAACAGCAATGGCATCAGAAATGTTGTAATTATTGGTTTTGACTTTCGTCATTATTTCAACCATCCGCTTGACCTGCTCTTTACCTGCAACAGGTTGCTTGTTACAGCCTTTTTGATTTCAAAGGTTGTATATTCATAAATGTTTAAGCCAATCGATTGGGCCAATTCAAGGATTACACCCCGAACTCCTCCGAGTTTGATGGCTGTATTTGGATTTTTTCCTACAAAGGGCAATTCAATAGCCAGGGCCAGGGGCTTGAAAGTGTTAATGATATGCCTGAGTCCATCAGCCAATCCTTTAGTCTTAATGATTCCGACAAGTTCCCCTTAAATTTCAAGGTGCAGGATTCCATGACTTCATCCTTCCTCATGACGGCATAACCTGTCTGGCTAAGGCTGGGATCAAGAGCTAAAGTTAACACCCTGATTTTTCCTCTCTTTCATGGATTTCAACTCCTTTTGTGCATTCCTTTGACATCTCACAAAACCGGTTTCCTTCCGGAAATATGTTTTTTTAAAAAGAGTTGGGTTAAAATTTGATCCTCCCCACCCCAAAACCTGCTTATTTTGAAACGATGAGAGAAACCGAA
>JAUWIR010000334.1 GCA_030605265.1 Pseudomonadota bacterium
AGATTGGGTGCTAAAGAACTGGCAGCCATGAGTTTCACTTTTCCGGTAGTTTTTTTCTTTGCCAGTTTGGGCATGGGACTGGGCATGGGGACCTCCGCGGTGATTTCACGGGTTATTGGTGAGGGTGATCATCACAAGGTGCAAAGGCTGACCACTGATAGTCTGATATTATCAATTCTTATGGCAATTTGTATTTCAATATTTGGTCTTTTCACTATTGATCCTATTTTTCAGTTGCTTGGTGCTGGAGGGGAAGTTCTTGTTTTAATCAGAGAATATATGACCATCTGGTACGTTGGAACATTTTTTTTCTTTATTCCTATGGTGGGCAACAACGCCATTAGGGCTACAGGAGATACAAAGACACCGAGTCTTATAATGATATTGGGCGCAGGGATGAATATCCTTCTGGACCCCTTTTTGATTTTTGGGATGTGGTTTTTCCCGAAGCTTAAGTTAGCAGGGGCTGCATTAGCTACAGTAATTTCAAGGTCGGTAACCTTTTCTCTGGTTCTTTTCATTCTTGCCTTTCGAGAAAAGATGTTGGATTTTTCTATTCCCAATATAAAACAAACCCTCAATTCATGGAAGCAGATACTTTATATAGGCATTCCCTCGGCAGTTACCAATATTATGCTGCCCATTTCCCTGGGAATTGTTACAAAAATAGTAGCCAGGTATGGGGAAGAAGCAGTAGCTGCTCTGGGCGTGGGTAGCCGGATTGAATCTTTAGTGCTGATTATAATTATGGCTCTTTCTATTGCCTTAATCCCTTTTATTGGTCAGAATTGGGGAGCAGGGAAAACAGGCAGAGTTCATAAAGCCCTGAGATACAGCAACCAGTTTTCCTTGATATGGGGTACGGCAATGTTTATTTTATTTGCCCTGTTTGCCAAACCAATTGCCTTGATCTTTAATAAAGATCCGAAAGTGGTTGCCGCCATAATCATTTATCTTTGGATTCTGCCTATCGGAAACGGATTTCAGGGAGTGTTTCTATTAACCAATGCTTCTTTAAACGCAGTCAATAAACCTCTTCACTCAACAATACTCATGGTCATTCGAATGTTTCTTTTACTCATCCCTTTGGCCTATATAGGCTCCTGGATACTTGGATTAAAAGGAGTCTTGGCCGGCGTGGGAGTATCGAACATTATTATTGGCCTGATCTCTTATTTATGGATTACGAAATTTATTGAATCAAGGCGAGTGTATGCATAAAATTTCTATTTTTAAAAATATATTGCAGGGACCTGGATTATTCGGTCACTTAAAAATTCAATTTTGTCGGAATTGTTTACTACAATGCCATAAGGGCTTTTAGTATCTTCAATAAAAATCTTTAAGGCAGTCAGCATTCTCTTGTTGCTCTTGTGTCCAAGTTTGACTTCAATGGGAATGATCCCGAAAGGGGCCTCCACGATCAAGTCGATTTCGGATTTGTCTTTTGTCCGGTAGAAATAGAAATCAATTCCCGGCTGTAATGTGCATTGGAGCCCCCTGATAATTTCTTCTATGACGAATGCCTCAAATGACGAGCCGGCAGTAGGGTGGATCAGGAGAGTATCAAGGTCCTTAATTTTTAATTGATGGTGAAGAATTCCCTGGTCCCTGAAAAACCCTTTGGGCATTTTTTGAACCTTTTTTAAAGCATTGCTTTCATAACTTGCTAGATTACGCCAGATAAAGGTGTTGTGAAGAATTTCCAGGTATTCTTTTGCAGTTACGGAGCTGACCTCCAAGGCCCGTGCAATCTCTGATCGATTAATTATGTTACCGGAATGAAAGGAGAGGGTTTGAATAAAAAGGCGAAAGCTATATTGATTGATTCTTGGAAAAAGGCGCTGGATATCTCTTCGTATATAATCCGAGAAATATTCATCCATCCAGAGGCCGTGAAATGAAGGACTTTTAAGACTTTTTATTCTTGGCTCCGGATATCCCCCAAAAAACCAATGTTCATAAATCTGACTAAGTTCCAATTCAGGTTTGAGGTTTGCAAAACTGTTGAGGTCGTGTCCTGACTCTGGAAGTATTTCATAGATTGCCGGCAGTGGTTTATCGTAAAACTCCACAGCCTTGAAGGGCCAAAGTTCAACTGTGGCAATCCTTCCGGCCAGACTCTCCGATAACTCCTTAACAATCTTAGGAGAACTTGAACCGGTAAGCAGGAAGCGCCCAGTCGCATGTCTGTCTTTATCAATAACTCCCCGCAGCACTTTGAAAAGTTCGGGGAATTGCTGGGCCTCGTCAATTATGGTCTTATCTTTTTGCCTGCTAAAAAATCCGAGGGGATCACTGGTGATGAGCTGAAAATCATCAGGCCGTTCAAGATCGTAATATTTCCATTCCGGTCGCATTGCGCGCACAAGTGTTGATTTTCCACATTGCCTGGGGCCAATCACTGCTACAATCGGAAACATCTCCAGCAACCAATCTATTTTTTGTTCCAGAAGTCTTTTTTTATCCATGATTTTTAAATGCTACCTTTAAAAAATACGGATGTCAATAGGGGGTCTTTTATTTTTATTTCATTTATACTTGTTATTATAAATTTAATAAATATAATATTGATGAATTCGTAAAAAGTAAAAGGTTAAAAGTAAAAAGTTAAAAGTTTTAAAAAGGCTATATGTGGTATAAATAATTTAGAATAATACTATATTTAGTCTTTTCACCTTTCACTTTTAACTTTTTACGAGGTGATCAGGTTTGGATTTATAAATTATCTTTATGATCTTTACTATTTCATTTTGACTCTACCGTTTGGAGGATGGGGTGAATGGGCCCAAAGAAGGTGTATAAGGTTTTTATTTCCAGTACCTATCTTGATAATCAAGATAGGCGTAAAAATGTCCAAGATGCCGTAATGATGGCAGGCATGCTCTGGCACGGCATGGAAATATTTCCTGCAGCCAGTCAATCAGCTGTAAAAAAGTGCCTTCAGTTTGTTAAGGAAGCTGATGTCCTGGTGGGGATTATTGCCCATCGCTATGGCTGGGAGCCGGAAGGGAAAATTTCCATCACTGAGATGGAGTATAATACAGCAAAAGAGCGGCTGATGTTTCTGATTGATCCGGAGCTTTCAGTGCGACCGGAAAAGGATTTTGATCCGGGACCGGATAAGTGGAAAAAACAGGAAAAGTTGGAAAATTTTAAAAAGAGTATTATGGATGATCCGGAGCAAACGCATACAAATTTTAATGAAACCAATCTGGGGGCAAAGGTACTCTATGCCTTGAATCATTGGCGGCAGGAGAAGGAACGGAAAAAAGAAAAAGAAAGGGAAGAAGAAAGAAAGAAGAATCAGAAGAAGACACAGGCAAAGGGGCCGGGGGAAGAGCAAGGAAAAGCGGAAATTGATGAGGGAAAAAGCAAGAGAACAAAACCTTGCACCTCTTTTGGTTTTAACTTTGAGTCTAAATTTGATTCTCAATTTGATAAAGAAATTGAAAACTATTGTCACAAGATAAAGGCTTTGCACGAAACCCTTCCCATTGCCGGTTTTGTCACCAGGCTGCAGGTGCCCATTGACATTGAGGAAATTTATGTTCCTTTGCGGGCCATGATTGACCTTCGAAGAATGGCTGAAAAGACTTTTATGGATGCGGACCATGCCGAGCAATGATTAAAAGAGTGTGACAGCGGTCTTGACATCCCTATGACCGAAGCTTTTCGTCAGGCGGATATACGTGGGAAAAAGGGGTTGGTGATTCTTGGAGATCCGGGTTCAGGGAAAACTACGCACCTGAAGAGGTTGCTCCTTTGGTGTCTTCGAAATGGGCCGGAAACTTTAGGCCTTCCAGCCGGTATGCTGCCGGTTTTTTTACCCCTTCGTGATTTAAAAAAAATGGACCAAAGCCTTGAGGCCTTTATTCAAGGGCAGTTAAATAATCGACACCTAAAAACCCCTGCCGGTTTTGGCGAGCGCCTTCTTGGCCGCGGGAATCTCCTTCTCCTGTTGGACGGTCTTGATGAAGTGGCTGACCTTACCCGGAGAGAACAAGTGGCCCATTGGATAGTGGAGGCCCTTCGCCCCAATTATAACTGCCGGTTTGTGGTTACTTGCCGCTTTGCAGGCTACAGTGAAACAGTGCGCTTAAGTGAAGATTTTCTTGAAATGCACCTTCGCCCTTTAACTGCTGATCAGGCAGGCCGGTTCATTCATAACTGGTATAAGATTGTTGAAAAGGGTTTGGCCAAAGACCCTGAACAAGCAGAGGGCCTGGCTGCGGAAAAAGCGGATAATCTTATCAAACTCCTTCAGCAGCCGGATTTTCGAATGAGCAAACTATTCGAGCTTACCCGAAATCCCCTGCTGCTGACCAATATCTGCCTGGTCCACTATCACAGAGGGGGTTTGCCCCAAAAGCGCGCACGCCTCTATGAAGAGTGTATTGATGTGCTACTGGAGCACTGGCGGCAGGCCAAAGGCTTAAAAGTTGACTTAAGCGCCCAATCAAGGCGCCGGGCTTTGCAGCCGGCGGCTTTTTGGCTCCATAGCCGGGAGGGGCGCACCAGGGCCACAGCCGCCAAATTGGCCCCCCATATTGAGCCTGTTCTCAAAGCCATAAATTGGAAAAAGGGAGGTGCCAAGGATTTTCTTCACACTATCCGCGATGAAAGCGGCCTTTTAACCGGCTGGGACCAGGGCCATTACGGCTTTATGCACCTTGGGTTTCAGGAATACCTTACTGCCCGGGAGATAAGAAGCCGGGCCTTTACCACCCCCGATGTCCTGAAAGACCTGGCTGCTCACTTTGGAGAAAGCTGGTGGCAGGAGGTAGGGCTCCTCCTCCTTGCCTTAGAGGATCCCTCTTTATTTGTCCCCTATATGCGGGAAGTATTGAAACAGCCGGCTTTGGTGAAGTTTTCTCACATGCTGCAAACATGCCTTGATGATGCAGCCGAGGTTTCAACACTTCCCTTTCAGGAACTTTTAGAGGTCCCCCCTGGGAGTGATACTAATCTTTGGGAACGACAGCTTATGGCCCTGCGTATTTTGGAAAAACTTGATCAAGAAGCAGTGGATAAATTAAAAACCCATCTTAGAAAGCACCCCTCCCCGAATATACAAAAACGGCTGAAAGGGGTATCTGTTCAGGCAGCTTTGGAGAGTATTACTGCCGAAAGAGGCGATTATAAATTAGTCAAAATTCCTGCAGATGTCTTTCAGATGGGCTCGCCAAAGAATGAAAAAGGCCGGGATGATGATGAAGGCCCTTTACATGAGGTGCGTATTCCATCCTTTTATATGGGACTCTGCCCGGTAACCAACAAAGAGTATGGGATGTTTTTAAAGGACACCCCAAAGAGGAAAGAGCCTGCATATTGGGGTGATCGTGAGTACAATCAGCCAAATCAACCGGTAGTAGGGGTAAGCTGGGAGGATGCCAAAGCTTATGCTGATTGGGCCGGTTTGCGCCTTCCTACAGAGGCGGAGTGGGAGTATGCCTGCCGGGCAGGCACATGCTCGCGATACTATACTGGTGATAATGAAGAAGTTTTAGATCGTGCGGGGTGGTGTTGGGAAA
>JAUWIR010000090.1 GCA_030605265.1 Pseudomonadota bacterium
ATTATTAACATATGCTTGCTTTATCATAATTTATTCAAAACGAAGTCATGTTTTAAATTTAAAAATGATGATACAAAACTAGCATGAAAAAAATCTATTGGAAATGCCAGATATTAAACACCCTAGACCGGAGGCCATCATTGAGGGAGGTACCGGGGGAGCACATCTTGCAGAAGTGAATGTGGAATTACTGGAAGGTGAAAGGCGTAAAGTATCTTCAACTGAACTGGTCAACCGCTGGCGACAGGCTGTGGGAGATATTCCGGGGGTTTCATCATTAACCTTTACTTCCTCATTATTTACTACAGGAGAGGCTATAAATATTGAATTGACCCATCATACTTTTGAGACCCTTTTACTCATTACCAATCGGATGAAAGAACTGTTAGCCCAATATCAAGGGGTGAGTGATATAACTGATGATTTTGAGCCAGGCAAAACAGAATTAAAACTTACCCTCAAAGAGCAGGGCCGCCTCCTTGGAGTGACCCTGTCAGATCTGGCCAGACAGATTCGGTACGGATTTTATGGTCAAGAAGTGCAGCGTTTTCAGCGGGGAAGAGAAGATATTCGGGTGATGGTCCGCTACCCCGAAGCCCAACGAAGAAGCCTGGCAGATATAAACGGCTTGCGCCTTCACTTGGCCCAAGGCCGAAAGGTCCCCTTGTCACAAGTTGCCAATATCCGGGAGGGGCGAGGTTATGCTGCTATAAATCGCCTTGATCGTCATCGGGTAGTCACCATTACTGCTGATGTTGATGAAGCTGTTGGAAATGCGAATGAAATTAATCAGGACCTTCTCTCAAGAGTTCTTCCTCAAATGCAAAATGAATTTCCAGGGCTCACCTTCAGCTTTGGAGGCCGGCAAAAAGAGCAAGCTGAATCCTTTGCCGGCCTTCGTCTTAATTTTATCATCGCCCTTTTGGCTATATTTGCTCTTTTGGCAGTGCAGTTTCGAAGCTATATTCAACCGGCCATTGTTATGTCAGCCATCCCTTTTGGCCTTGTCGGGGCAGTAATCGGACATATTCTTATGGGGTTTAATCTCTCCCTTCTTTCCCTTTTCGGCCTCGTTGCCCTGGCCGGGATTGTGGTTAATGATTCCCTGATTCTCATCGATCTTATTAATCGGGAAAGAAAAGAAGGAGTGCCCTTAAAAAAGGTAGTTATTGATTCTACTGCCCGCAGGTTCCGCCCGATCATCTTAACTACCCTGACCACCTTTTTCGGTTTAACACCAATGATCATGGAAAAAAGTCTTCAGGCCCGCTTCCTTATCCCCATGGCTGTAAGCCTCGGTTTTGGCGTTATGTTCGCTACAGCCATTACTCTTCTTTTAGTCCCTTCCCTTTACTTGATCCTTGAGGATATGAGAGCAATGAATGAGAAAATAATCACTAAGGTAAAAATATTCCTTAGGGCAAGCTAACATTTTGCAACCTGTACAGTCGTTCGATTTTTAGATTCACTGGTCCACTTTTTTTTCCCCGTAAATTATTGATCAGCTTTGTATCAGATGCTCAGCAATTATTGTTCATTAATTGAAAAATGAACCTTCCCATTCACTTTCTCCTGAACATCATTTCTACTCTATTCACACTAAATCAAAGAGTTAATAACTTTCCTCATACTTGGCATAATAGTTGCTTATATTTAAAACCATAATAAGAAAAACAGAGAAATGCCCAGAGAAGGGAGTTCAACATGGCTATTGCGAAACAGTGCTTTTGGCATATTGAAGTCCCATCTGGCGAAATCAGCGACTCTTAATTGCTCGTGCGGAATTGAAGCAGATACTAAAGCGGTCTTGTGCTCATGTTCTTTTTGATTGTGCTCAGGTTCCCTCTGATCCTGCTCCCTCTGATCCTGCTCATGTTCCCTCTGATCCTGCTCATGTTCTTTTTGATTATGCTCATGTTCCTGTTGATAGATGAACACATTACAATTTGCTCTCTGATCTGGGCTTTCTAATTTTTGCTAAAGGACATTATAATCTCGGGATAGGGTGAAAAGAAATTGATGAAAAAATTGATGGGGCTGCTGAGGCTTTTTTTTAATAAACTGCACATTTCCTTCACCTCAAAGAAAAAAGACCATTAAAAAAGAATCCCCCAACCTAGAGTGACCCATGAACGCTTACAAAAATCCTTATAAATACCAGTTTGGATCAGGGTTTACAAATATCTCTTCACGGTGCTCACACTCTTTGAGGAAGGTCAAATCTTCCTTATCGATACTTCTCTTTTTCTCCCATTTAAGAGCTATTTTGGCAAGTTTCGTAAAATCATTATGATGTTCGACTATCCGCCTTTCCCCATGATCTTTGGTACTATTGTTGGTGATCATAAATTCCCAGTCTGAAGACTGAAGGATAAGCAATTCTCGAATGCCTTGTCTCAGTATCCTTTGGAGTAACTCATCCTTTTCTTCTCTAAAATGATTGGCCAGATGGCGCATCTGTTTTTCCGCTGAATAAATTCTTTCCCACACCCATTCCAGTTTCGGGTTAATCCAGGTACTGCTGTCAGCATTCTTCCCCCAGGATGATTCAGGTAATTGAATCTCCTGCGTAGGAGAAAATTGTTTTCTATAAGTAGAACAAGTGATTAACGCCATTTCTGGGTCACTATGGATCCATTTCAGTAATTCATAAATCCATTTTGGCCCTTCAAACCACCAATGGCCGAACAATTCAGCATCAAACGCGGCAACTTTCAGACCCAATTCATTGGTTTTGAGAAATTGATGCTCAAGGGTTTTCTTAATAGACCACTTATAATGGCCGGCATGCTGAATTAATAAATTCCGCACCTTTTTATAGGAATACACTTGTTTGTAAGCCATATCAAGTTTTTTATCTGTAATTTTCCAATACCGATTGCCGCTTCCCCAATGCTTTTTGTGAAAATCAAGATAGTCGCCATTTCCCGGATATCCTTTTTCAAAATTCCAAATTTGCTCGGATAATCCTGTGTCGCGGACAAATGCTGTTACCGGATTTTCTTTGATTGATGGGTTGCTAATAGAATAAGTACTCCAGGGTGTTTTATCAATTCCCTCTGGGGAGGCTTTTTTAAATTGTTCCTGATCTATGAAAAAATAGGAGATCCCGTTTTCCGCTAAAAATTCTTCCAACCCCCTTCTATAGCGAGAAGGCTCGCAGCGGCGATGGGTTAAAGGATGTGTCCATTGACATGAGGGGCGATAGCCTAATTCAGGCAACCATATACCGGAAGGGGGTTTCCCAAAAAGGCGTTCATAACTTGCTTTGGCCATCCTGATTTGAGCATTGATACTGGTATCTTCAGAAAGGGCCGGCAAATATCCGTGGGTTGCTCCACAGGTTACCAGTTCCAGGTGACCGGCTTCCTGCATCCGCCGAAAGGCCTTGATAAGATCACAATGATATTTTTCGGTAAATGACTGTTTGGTTTTAAAATAGAACTTTCGCCAAAGAGTAGACAATTTGAGCATTTGAGGATCATTTTCCAAAAAAAATTTCTCGTCCTCCATTGTAGAAAACATTTTTTGATCGCAGTAATTTTGAAATCCTTTTTTAAAATAATCTGTAACCAATTGCTCAGCTAAAACAGGCGAAATATTAATAGTGAGTTGTGGTGAAATCCCCCGGCTGATTAAACGATGAAAAATATTCAATAAAGGAATATAGGTTTCAGCAACAGCCTCATAGAGCCATTCTTCATTCATTCGATCATGATGGAGAACATAAGGGATATGGCAATGGAGAATTAAAATATAATTACCAAAAAAATTATTCTTCATTTTACTGTATTTTTAAATTTCTTAAAAAGTGTTTCAAGATTCAAGGTAATCTAGGAAGATTAAAAAAATAAAAGGTAATTGTATAGAAATTCTTTTATCTCGTCAACCAATAACTGAAAATTTACAATTTACACTGTTTTGAATTTTTGCTAAGATAAACCGGTACTACCTTATTTTATTTGCTAATGATAAAATCTTACTATATATATGCTATTATTGCATATTACTGAAAAAGACGAGTAAGCCATGAAAACCTTAAAATTAGCTTTTACTATTTCCCTCTTTCTCTTTAGCCACCTTTTGCTCTGCCCTTGGTCCCTTTTTGCTTCAAAGGCGGAAATTGTTGAGCTCACCGTCACTAACAAGCAGGAATATATTTTTATTGATGCTAAATTACAGGGAGCATTTACTGATAAAATAAATGAGGCAATTTCCAGCGGCATCCCTACGACCTTTAAATATTATCTTGAGTTAAAAAATCCCCGTCTGTTATGGTTTGATAAAAAAATTGTTAAAAAATTAATCAAACATCAGGTTATCTACGATACTTTAAAAAAAGAATACCAGATTATTATTAAAGGAGGTCACTCCCCTATAGTAAAAGTTACCAAAAAAGAAGATGAAATGAGAAAATGGATGACCTCTATTAATTCTTTTCCCTTTGTATCTTCTAAAAAAGTGGCGCCTATAAATAAACACCGAATCAGATTAAAGGCGGAAATGAAATGTATTAAAATGCCCTTCCCCTTGAACTATTTATTATTCTATATTTCCTTCTGGGATTTCGATACTTCTTGGGTTAGCTCTCCAATACCTGAAGCGATCAAATAAATAATAATCCTCACCATTATTTAATAGAAACATTAAGACAAGGAACTCTCTCATTAGGATATTTAATATGGAGAAAAAGGAACAAACCGAAAATAAAAGCCCCAGAAAAAAAATTATTTTTAAGCTGATCCTGCTCATCACTATATTAACTGTTTTTGAAACCATTATTTACCAATTCCGGGCCCAGGTAAACATCACCGATAATGTCTTAATACTGGTTGCCTTGAACCTCAACATCATCCTGTTGGTAATCCTGGCCCTTTTGATTTTAAGAAATCTGGTAAAATTGTATTTTGAGCGGAAACAAAATGTTCCGGGCGCTAAATTCCGAACCAAACTGGTCACCTCTTTCATAGGCCTAACCTTAATTCCCTGCGTCCTGCTCTTTTTAGTGGCCAGTAATCTGATTAATACCAGTATTGACAGCTGGTTCAATGCTCAAAACGAAGAATCTCTCAAAAAAGCCTTAAAAGTAGCTCAAATCTACTATGATAAAGAATTAGGGAAAGCTTTTACCAAAACAAGAGAGCTGAGTAAAATTATTACCAAAAAAGCCCTCCTTGATCAGGGGAAAAAAAGTGAATTAATAACAACCGTCAAAAAAATCCAAAAAGAGTTTAACCTTGGTGTAGTAAAGGTTTTTAGCTCCACGAAAGAAGAAATTATCTATTCACAAAACCCCAAAATACCCCAAAGCCGTTTTATTCATTCAATTTCAGACTTAGTGAATAAAGCTTTAAAAGGACAAGAATTTT
The DNA here is from genome assembly GCA_030605265.1 of Pseudomonadota bacterium. Taxonomy (GTDB): domain Bacteria; phylum SZUA-182; class SZUA-182; order DTGQ01; family DTGQ01; genus JAUWIR01. The sequence goes on from JAUWIR010000090.1 coordinate 5,370, forward strand.
TCATTGTTCATAAAACTAATCAAGGCGACTTAATTGATGGTGTGGTCCCAATTGTTTCCAGGTGGAGAGAGGAAGATATTGTCGGGGCCTTAGTCTTTAATATCTACGATACTCACAGTCTCATGGAAGAGATTAATGATATAAAGAATTCCTATGAGGAATATAAACAGCGAAAAATCCTCAGGGCCCCGATAAAAAGCAGCTATATTATTACTTTTCTCCTTATCACCCTCTTGATTATTTTTTCAGCTACCTGGGTTGGATTTTATCTGGCCAAAGGCATCACTATTCCTATTCAAAGATTAGCTGAAGGAACGCGTAAAGTTGCTTTGGGAGACTGGGACTATAAAGTGCCCATTCAGGCAGATGATGAAATCGGCATGCTCATTGAGTCCTTCAATAAAATGACCGATGATTTGTATTCAGTGCACAAAAGCTTACAAACAACCAACCAAGAATTAGATCAACGGAGAAATTATATTGAAACGGTCCTGGAAAACATTGCCTCAGGTGTTATAACTGTTGGGGAAAAAGGTGAAATTAGTACCATAAACAAGGCGGCAGCCAAAATCTTACATTTTGATAAAGACGCCATAGTTGGTCTACACTATAAATCTCTTTTTGACTTTTCACATCTTAGCTCCCTTTATCTTTTATTGCGGGGAGTTGAAGAAAATAAAAAAAGTATTGTTGAAAAACAGATACAATTGTCTGTAACAGGTCGGCAAATTAATTTGTTAGTCAGTGTCTCCAACCTGTTTGATGAGGAAAACCATTATATGGGTATGGTTTGCGCTTTTGATGATTTAACCCAACTTATCAAAGCGCAAAAAATGGCTGCCTGGCAAGAAGTCGCCCGTAGATTGGCCCATGAAATAAAAAACCCTTTGACCCCAATCCAACTTTGTACAGAGCGATTGAGAAAAAAATTTTATGAAGACACCACGGAATATAAAAAAATCTTTAATGAGTGCACAGAGACAATAATTCTGGAAGTAAATGATTTAAAAACAATGATAGATGAATTTTCTCTCTTTGCCCGGATGCCTCTTCCAAACTTAAAAAAAGAGAATCTTAATCAACTCATCAGCACACTTCTGGCAAGATATCAGCAGATATATTCTGATATTGAATTTTATCAGGAACTCTCCAAGGATATTCCGGAAATTGATCTTGATAGGGAGCAGATCAAAAGGGTTTTTATTAATCTTTTTGATAATGCCATTGATTCAATGATCATGAATCAAAAGAAAAAAATCTTAAAAACAATAAGTATTTATGATACAATAATGTCTAAAGTCAAAATTGCCATCATTGATAATGGCATGGGTATGCCCCCTGAAGACAAAACGAAGCTGTTTGTACCCTACTTTTCCACAAAAAAAGAAGGCCGAGGGTTGGGTTTGGCAATAGTTTATCGAATCATTAACGATCACAACGGCGCCATAACAGTAGAGGATAATCTTCCTAAGGGGACAAAATTTACTTTGGCCTTCAATGTAAATAAAGATTATTAATAGTAATGTCTCAAAAATGTTAGTCCTGGGAATTGAAACAGCCACCTTGACCGGCAGTGTGGCTTTGGCGGATAATAACGGCATTATTGCCGAACATCTCCTGAATACGGAAGATCCTCATAGTGAGCGCTTACTAAAAGGGATTGATCAAATTTTAACTAATGCCAAGTTATCCATAGAGGCTTGCGATGGTATTGCCGTATCTATAGGACCAGGTTCATTTACAGGCCTTCGGATCGGTGTTGTTACTGCAAAAACCCTTGCCTATACTTTGCAAAAACCCCTTACAGGGGTTTCAACCTTAGAGGTTTTAACTCATAACCTACCCCTTACAGCTGATTTTATCTGCCCTATGATTGATGCTAGAAGAAAGGAAGTATACACAGCCCTATATGAATGGAAAGGTGAAAAATTAGAGGTCATCTTACCTGAAGCGGTAATCTCTCCGGAAAAAATGCTGGATACTTTAGCCTGTTCACGCAAAACTATCTTTATTGGAAATGGAGCTAATTTATATAAATTGTTAATTCAGGAAAAATGTAAGGATAAAGCCCAATTCGCTCCAGAGTATCTCAATTATCCCAAAGCCTGCGTTGTTGCCAATTTAGGCTTCCAACGCATCAACAAAAAAAAATTAGATTCAATCTCTTTTTTGGTTCCCAATTATTTACGCCTTTCTGATGCAGAAATTAATTGGAGAAACTAAAGTTTATCGAAAAGCCTCTCAATAACCTTCTCTAATTCTTCTCTGGCTACAGAAATAGTCTGATCCTCCAGATTAATCCAATGGATATTTTGAATTCCCCGAAACCAGGTCAATTGACGTTTGGCATAATGTCTGGTGTCTCTTTTCAGCAACCTGACGGCCTCATCTACTGAATACTCTCCTCTCAAGGCTGGAATCATTTGCTTATACCCAAGGCCCTTAAAAGCCGGAGTATTTTCAGGATACTGCTCAAGCAAATCCTCGATTTCCTCAACTAACCCTTTTTGGATCATCTTATCGACCCTTGCTTCAATTCGGTTGTAAAGGTCAGTTCGTTCTCTGTTAAGGCAAAAAATTTTGGCCTGGTATTTTATCTTCTTAAATAAATGGTTCTGCTGATACACCGAAATTGGTACTCCAGTTTGATAGTAAACCTCAAGTGCGCGAATAAGCCGCACATGATCATGAGGGTGAAGTCTTTTGGCTGTTTCAGGGTCAATTTTTTTCAGGGACTCATAAAGAAAAAGCTCATTTTCTTTGGCTTCCTCCTTTAATTTTTCTCTTGATTCAGGATTGATTTCAGTGCCGGCAAAAAAACCGTATAAAACAGACTTAAGATACAGTCCGGTGCCTCCTACAAGTAAGGGTATTTTCCCCTTTTGGAAAACTGTTTCTATAGCTTGGCCGGCATCTTTTTCATATCTTCCGGCATTATAATTTTCATCCGGGGAGATGATATCTATCATATGGTGAGGGACTAATCGCTGCTCGGCAACAGTAGGCTTGGCAGTCCCGATGTCTAAATATTTATAAACCTGCAAAGCGTCTACACTGATAATCTCCATATTCCATTTTTGAGCTAAAGAAAGCGCCAGCGAGGATTTGCCGGTTGCAGTCGGACCTGCAATAACCAGAAGAGGGGATTTTCTGAAATTTGTCATCTTATTTTAATCCCGGGTGCGTAAAAAATGTTTCTTTAAAAAACGAAAGGGGACCTGAACCAGAGTTGGTCGGCCATGAGGACACCGAAAAGGCATGGCTGTTTTATGCAATAGTTCTATTAAGTTTTTCATTTCGGGTATGCTTAAGGGCTGATTCGCTTTTATGGCTGAAGAGCAAGCTGTTTTAATCAGCAAAGTATCGATTAATGATTCAATAGTTTTATCTGAAAACTCTAATAAATTATCAAAAATATTTTGAATGATTTCCTGAGGGTTTATCTTACTCAATAAAAGAGGGACTGTTTTTAAAACAAAGGTCTCCTGTCCGAAGTGCTCAATTTCATACCCTATTTTTTTTAAAGGAGAAAGCAACTTTTCACTAAAATCAGATAAATGTCGTGGTACTTGAAAAGGCATAGGAGTGAGCAGCCTTTGACTGCAAATAACAGTTTCTTTTGAATACTCTTTTTGTAATTTTTCATATTGTATCCGCTCATGAGCAGCATGCTGATCAATAATAATTATTCCCTCATTCGTTTCATAGAGAATGAAGGAATTATCCATCTGAAAAATTTTGTCATTAGGTATAAAAAAATGTTGCGGAGAAGTATTCAAAGAAGCTTGCCGGATTATCTGTTTAGGGGAGAGGAGGGGATTTTTATTTGGCGGATTCTCTCCTAGAGATTTGTCCCTGTCATGAGAAAGAATGCTTTGATTCTCCTGTATTCTTTTTTCCCTTACTGTCGTCATCATCTGTTCAGGCTCATATATTGAATATTCAGGTACCTTTGGAGCTTTTATGGTAGGACGAGAGACCTCTGTTGGATTTTTCAAAGGAGGGGGAAGGGGGACCTCATGTGGAGTTATAAAGACAGAGGAAGCCTCTTCCGGAACTTCAAAGGCAAGGGGGCCATGGGTTGGAAGTTCAGAGGATGGGGAGCCCTTCGTTGGAGCTTTGGAGACAGGAGGGCCCTCAGTTGTATCTTTAAAGGTAGGGGGGACCTAAGTAATATGTGGAAGTTGATGAGCATGGGATAATCGATCCTTAAAAAGATTAACCATACGGGTAAAAATTTCCTGATGGTTTAAAAATTTAACCTCAGTCTTGGAGGGATGCACATTCACATCAACCTTTTCCGGCGGGATAGTGAGAAATAGAAAACAAACCGGATACTGCCCTTGAGGAGCAATATGGCGGTATCCTTCGGTAATTGCTTTCAATAACAACTGATTTCGAATTGCCCGCTGATTTACAAATAGATACTGAAAAGTACGATTTGGTTTCATAAAGGTAACATTACTGATATAGCCATAAATTTGAAATGATTCAAAATTTTCTTCTATTTCAAGCAAATGCTCAATCATTTCATGATCAAATAGCTGCTGTATCCGCTCTTTCAGAGAAGAAGCCTTTTGCAGATGCCAGATTTTTCTTCCATTATGAGAAAAAGTAAAAGAATTTTGAAAATAGGAAAGGGCCATTTGCTGTAATATTTGAGCGATGTGATGAAACTCTACAGGATTACTTTTGAGAAATTTACGGCGTGCAGGAATATTTTTAAATAATGAGGATACTTTTACAGTAGTCCCCATAGGGGCCCCAATTTCAGAAACCTTTAATAATTTTCCTCCATTAATAACAATTCTTGTACCAATTTCTGCCTCCTTTTCCCTGGTGGTCAAAATTAATGCGGATACGGAAGCTATACTTGGCAAGGCCTCACCACGAAACCCCAGAGTGTGAATTTTTTCAAGATCAGATGCTTCCCTGATTTTACTGGTGGCGTGCCGTTCAAAGGCCAAAAGGGCATCATGATATCCCATTCCATGCCCATTATCAATTATACTGATTTCCTCTTTACCATACCCCTTTACCTGTATTTCAATATGATCGCTTCCTGAATCAAGGGAATTTTCCACCAATTCTTTAACTACTGAGGCAGGCCGGTCAATAATTTCCCCTGCGGCAATCATATTGGCTATATTTTCTGAAAGTACTTTTATCTTAGCCATAAGTTTAAAAAATTCCTATCTGTAAATCCTTAA
>JAUWIR010000626.1 GCA_030605265.1 Pseudomonadota bacterium
AGGTGCACAATATCCTGATATGGCTAAGGATATTATCTTGCATTTCCCTTGGGCCTTATCCCATTTTGAGTCTTTGGACTCATATTTAAGGCCGAAATTAAAGAATTTTCTTTCTGATTATATTTTTCCCATTCCTGTTTTCAATGAAGAAGAAAAGGTCCGGCAGATTAAACGCCTCACCCAGACAAGAGTTGTTCAGCCGGCTATTGGGGCGGTGAGTACTGTTCTTTTTCATCTTCTCCAAAAACATGGTGTTTCCCCTGACATGACAGCTGGGCACAGCTATGGAGAATATGTGGCCCTCTGGGCGGCCGGGTGCTTATCAGATGAATCCTTGATGTTTTTATCTGAAGCAAGGGGGAGGATAATAGAGGATTTAACAAGCAGTTGCCCGGGATCAATGGCTGCCTTGAATACTTCAGAGGAGGAACTTAGAAAAGTTATTAAAGGAAAGCAGATTTGGATTGCCAATTATAATTCTCCTGACCAATTGGTAATTTCAGGGTCCTCCTCAGAAATAAACAAAATAGCTGAATACTACCAAGGATCAGAGGTTAAGGTACGAATTCTGCCGGTATCCTGCGCTTTTCATTCGCCCCTTATTCATCCTGCTCAAGAACAATTTGCTCAAGTTTTAAAAACCACCAAGTTCAATCTTCCCCAAATTCCTGTTTATTCCAATACTACTGCTGCCCAACATTCAATAGAAATCGATAAAATCCTTCAGCAATTAGTTCAGCACCTGACCCATCCGGTAAAATTTACCCGGGAAATTCAAGCTATGTATGAAGATGGGGCCAGGATCTTTATTGAAGTGGGCCCTAGAAATATTTTAACCAACCTGGTGAAACAAATTTTATCAGACCAACCTCATATCAGTGTTTCTATTGATCAAAGGGGCCGTTCAGGACTGGTACAATTGCAGCATTGTCTTGGGCAGTTATTTACTCAAGGGAGGCAAGTGAATTTGGATCAATTGTTCTTCAATCGTATTGAACAAAATTGGTCCACACCTAAAATTCAGTCTTCAGGCCCTTCCCCAACTACCTGGCTGATTCGTGGGGACCGGATTAGACCATTCTATTCAAAAAAAATAGTAGTAAATGTCCCCCAAAAACCTACTAAAAAAATAAAGGAAAATCTACCTCCCAAAATTCCGGCTTTGCAAGAATTAGTTATGCAGGAAGAGGGGCGCAGACAAAAATCTTTTTTTCAAGAGAAAAAAGAAGATCATGGCTCGAATACCCTTCCCGGCTCGCAGGACCAAATAATATTCCAATTCCAAAAGATGATGCAAAAATTCTTGGACACCCAAAAAGAGGTCATGCTGAATTATCTTCAGAAAAGTCCCTCCTCTAATGTTACATCTGTTTTTAAAGAGAAAAAGGAAGATCTCCCTTCAGCTCAGATAGAAGTTAAAGAGCAAACCGATCCGGGGGAAAAAATGCCACACCCTTCAGAAGAGGCAAATGAAGCTCCCGCAGGGGATACCTTAGACAAAGAAAAAATCAAAGAATTACTCTTACCCATTGTTAGCGAGAGAACCGGGTATCCTCCGGAGATGTTGGATTTGAATTTGGATATGGAAGCCGACCTGGGTATTGACTCCATCAAGCGGATAGAGATTATGGGAAGCCTTCAAAAAGAGATCAGTAATTTCCGACAGGATACGGAGACTGAAAAAGAGATGGAAAAAGCAGGGGAAGTAAAAACCCTTCAGGGGATTATTGACTTAATTGCAAAAGCTGCCGGATCAAAAGAAGAAGAAAAATCTGAAAAGGACTTAAAAAACAAAAGAGAAAATAAAGAAAGCATCCAAGAATATAAAAATGATCTACTTGAAAAAAAAGGTGATATTCAACGCCTTACTTTAAAAATAGAAAAATGTCCTCTCAACTTGTCTCAACTTTTTCTTGATAAAAACAAAGTTGTACTCATCACTGAGGATGAAAAAAATATATCCTCCTTATTAGCTTCCGGTCTAAAGGAAAAAGGATACAAAGTCGCCCTTGTCAAAATGGGGGATACGCCCGAAGAAAAGGCCCCGGGACATTATTCAACTGATCTTGGCTCATATGAAAAAATTAACCTCCTCATAAATACTATAATGGAAAAACAGGGGCCTATTGGCGGATTAATTCATTTGTATCCTCTTAGGAATAATCAGGAGATTTTGGAATTGGATTTAAGCCAATGGAGGAAGCTTCTTTCTTTAAACATAAAAAGTCTGTTTTATTTAGCCAAATCCCTGGAACCTCAGTTAAAAGAGGCTGCCAAAAGTGGAGGGAGTTGTTTAATGGCGGTTTCATTAATGGGGGGTGATTTTGGAAGTTTTCAAACCTATCCGGCCTTCTCCCCTCTCCAAGGGGGGTGTAGCGGTTTTATAAAAAGTCTTCAACATGAGTGGCCTGAAGTTAACTGTAAAATAATTGATTTACATCCTGAAGATGAACTAAAAATTTTAGCGCAAAATATCTTAAAGGAATTACAAGACAAGCAAGGCCCGGTAGAAGTAGGCTATATAAATGGACAACGATACATTCTTAAGCCTGAAATAAAAAGGTTATCGTCTGAAGAGCTCAAATGCCGAATCGATTCATCTTGGATAATAATAATAACTGGTGGAGCAAGAGGGATCGCCGCTGATATAGCCAAAGAGCTTGCCCGCAAATATAAGCCCACGCTGCTTCTGGTAGGCAGCTCTTCCTTCCCGCAAGGAGTGTTACC
>JAUWIR010000288.1 GCA_030605265.1 Pseudomonadota bacterium
AATCCAAGCGTGTTATAATCCTCAATCCCAAATTTCCGAGGTATCCGTTTTTGAACCGGTATTAAAAACAGAGGTACTTCTTTTAGATGAACTGGGAGCAACGAAGGTAACTGATTGGATGAGGGATACTCTTACCTATATTATCAATACGCGCTACAATGAAAACTTGGTCACTATTATTACCTCAAATTGGATGGACGAGAAAAAGGATGACGAGGAGATCTTGGAAGAGCGTATTGGTAAGCGTCTGCGCTCACGATTATATGAAATGTGCACAGTGTATGAGATTGTTGGTCCTGATTACAGGAAAAGGAAATCCAAACAATTTTCATAATTTTTACTGTTTGGGAAAAAGATTTTTTGATAATCAATATCCAGGCTTACCTTGATTGGAAAATTTTTTCAATAGGTGAGCCTCGTATTTTTATTGAAGGAGGATGGTTAATTATGGGAATGTGGGTTGGAAAAGGTAGGAAAGCAAGGAGATGTTATGGGTTTGATGAAATTGCTCTTGTTCCGGGAAGAGTTACTGTAAACCCTAATGATGTGGAGGTGAATTGGAAGCTTCGAGATATGGAATTTGAGATCCCTATTTTGGCTGCAGCCATGGATGGGGTGGTTAATGGTAAGTTTGCTATTGAAATGGGGAAATTAGGGGGAGTGGCGGTTTTAAATTTGGAGGGCATTCAAACTAGGTATCGGGACCCTCAGGAGGCCATTGCTAGAATTATTAATGCTGAGATGAAAGACTCAACCTGTATTATTCAAGAAGTATACAGCAAACCTGTTCAAGAGGAATTAATCTTTGAGAGGATTAGAGAAATTAAATCCGCCGGAGTGCGAGCGGCAGTTTCAAGTATTCCCTTAAAAGCTGAGCGGTTTGGTCAAATTGCTCAAGAAGCAGGGGCTGATATATTTGTTGTGCAATCTACGGTAACTACTGTTAAACATTACTCAACAGAGTATGAGATGGTAGATTTTTGCAAACTTCGAAAGCAAATAAAGCTCCCTCTTATTATTGGAAATTGCGTCACCTATGAGACCACCCTGGAACTTATGGAAACAGGCGCTGATGCACTTTTAATTGGAGTGGGACCTGGGTCCGCCTGTACTACTCGCGGGGTCCTTGGTATTGGAGTGCCTCAGGTAACGGCAACTGCTGATTCTGCAGCTGCCAGAGATTTTTACTATAAGCAATCAGGCAGGTATGTTCCTGTTATTACTGACGGAGGCATGTCGGTTGGCGGAGATATCTGTAAAGCATTTGCCAGTGGGGCGGACGCTGTAATGGTCGGGGCAGCTTTCACCAGATCAACTGAGGCCCCGGGCAAAGGATTTCACTGGGGTATGGCTATGCCCCATGCAGCGCTGCCTAGAGGAACGAAGGTGCAAACACGACTGGCAGGTTCTCTGCGGCAAATTTTATATGGGCCTGCTGAATTAGATGATGGTTCACAGAATTTAGTGGGAGCATTAAAAACCTCTATGGGCAATTGCGGAGCACGGAATATTCAAGAAATGCAACTGACGGAATTAATTATAGCGCCGGCTATTAAAACGGAAGGCAAAGTGCTCCAACAGGTTCAAAGAGTTGGGATGGGGAAATAATGGATATCCATGATCAAAAAATTTTGATCTATGATTTCGGTTCCCAATATACCCAGCTAATTGCTCGCTGTATCAGGGAAAGTAAAGTTTTTTGTGAAATTGTCCCCTATAATTTCCCTCCGGAAAAATTGATGCAGGAAAATCCCAAAGGGATTATTTTTTCAGGAGGGCCTTATAGTGTGTATAGTGAAGATGCCCCACGAGTATCAAAAGAGGTGGCCGTTTTAGGTATTCCCATTCTAGGGATTTGTTATGGCATGCAATTGATCGCTCATTTATTTGATGGAGAAGTAGTCAGGACTTTCAAACAGGAATATGGAAGGGCCGAGCTTTCCGTTGATGATGAGAGTGGTCTTTTTTATGGATTTAAGGCAAAAGAGCCTATTGTCTGGATGAGCCACGGTGATCAGATTACTCAACTTCCCTATCAATTTAAAACCCTTGCTCATACGAATAATGCTCCTTATGCAGCCATCAAACATCAGGAAATGCCTATTTATGGGATCCAGTTTCATCCGGAGGTAGTTCATACTCTTCAGGGCAGGCAAATTTTGAATAACTTTTTAAGAAGAATTTGTCAATGCACCTCAACCTGGACTATGTCATCTTTTATTAATAATGCCATTCGTGATATTAAAAAGCGCGTGGAAGACGATAAAGTTATTTGTGCTCTTAGTGGCGGAGTTGATTCATCAGTAGCTGCGGTGCTTACTCATGAGGCGGTGGGAGATCAACTGACTTGTATCTTTGTAGACAATGGTTTGTTGCGCAAAGGCGAAGCAGAAAAAATACGCGAGATTTTTGAGAAAAATTTTCATCTTAAATTATTACAATGTCAAGCTAAGGACAGGTTTTTACAAAAATTGGAAAAAGTTACCGATCCGGAAAAGAAAAGAAAGATCATCGGGAATGAGTTCATTGCCGTATTCGAGGAAGAGGCCGATAAAATTGAAGGGGCAAAATTTTTGGTTCAGGGGACCCTCTATCCGGATGTTATTGAAAGTATCCCTGTACGGGGCCCCTCAGCCACCATTAAGAGCCATCATAATGTTGGAGGACTGCCGGAGAATATGTCCCTGAAGATCGTAGAACCTTTGCGAGAGTTATTTAAAGATGAGGTGCGTTTAGTTGGCAAGGAATTGGGGATATCCGAGGAGATTGTCTGGCGACACCCCTTTCCGGGACCGGGATTAGCCATACGCATTAATGGGGAGGTCAATGAGGAAAGGTTAGAGATATTGAGAAACTCGGATGTGATCGTTCTTGAGGAGATAAAAGCTGCCGGCCTGTATCGGCAAATTTGGCAGTCATTTGCTGTTTTGTTGCCTATTAAAACAGTAGGGGTCATGGGGGATGAGAGGACTTATGAAAATGTGCTGGCCTTGCGGGCGGTTAATAGTCTTGATGGTATGACGGCAGATTGGGTAAAGTTACCCTACGAAACCCTTGAGAGGATTTCCAATCGGATTATCAATGAGGTGCAGGGAGTAAATCGAGTAGTTTATGATATAAGCTCTAAGCCACCCAGCACTATTGAGTGGGAATAAACTTTTAAAAAATATAAAGAGAAAAATAATGACGGATTTTATTCATCTTCATACTCATACCCAATATAGCCTTTTAGACGGCGCTTGTCGCATTAACCGTTTAATCGAAAAAGCCAAACAATGGAATATGCCTGCTTTGAGCATTACTGACCACGGCAATATGTTCGGAGTGATTGAATTCTATGAAAAAGTAAAAAAAGCCGGTATTAAGCCCATTATTGGCTGTGAAGTATATGTAGCCCCAAAGGGCCGCAAGGAAAAAAACGCCAGAGGGATCTCTGATGCTTCCTTTCATCTTGTCTTATTGGTCAAGAATGAAAAAGGGTATAAAAATTTAATTCGATTGGTATCAGCCGGCCACCTGGAGGGATTTTACTATCGTCCCCGGGTTGATAAAGAATTGTTGGGAGAATATCATGAAGGCTTGATAGCTTTAAGCGGCTGTTTAAAGGGGGAAATTCCCCATTTACTGGCCGGAGGGGAAAACGAAAAAGCTGCCGAAGTGATTACTTTCTATAAAGAAGCTTTCGGGGAAGGCAATTTTTTTCTTGAGATTCAGAGTAACGGCATCCCAGAACAAGAGGTGGTCAATCGAGAATTAATTGATTTATCTAAAAAATTTGAGGTACCCTTAGTAGCTACCAACGATTGTCATTATATTGAGCGAAATGAGGCCCATAGTCATGAAATTTTATTATGTCTGCAAACAGGGAAAACCCTGAGTGATCCCAAAAGGATGCGGATGTCAACAGATCAGTTTTATTTTCGCTCACCCCAAGAAATGAAAGAACTTTTTAAAGAAACCCCTCAAGCTTTATCAAATACCTTAAAGATAGCGGATCAGTGTAATTTTGACTTTCATTTTGGTCAATATTATCTGCCTTTATATCAGCCGCCAAAAGGGTGGGACTTGGAAACTTATCTTGAAGAATTAGCTTTTAAGGGAGTAAAAAAAAGATATGAATGCCTGAAAGAAGTTGATCTAGAATCCTATGCCAAACAAAAAAACAGACAATTTCAAGGCACTGAACCCCAGAAGGTGATTATCGATCGAATGGAGAAAGAGCTGAGCATTATTAAAGAGATGGGGTTTCCCGGTTATTTTTTAGTAGTATGGGATTTTGTTCATTATGCTCGGGAACACGGGATAGCCGTGGGCCCTGGACGAGGGTCGGCCGCCGGAAGTCTGGTGGCTTATTCCCTTGGAATAACCGACATTGATCCTCTTGCCTATGGGTTGCTTTTTGAACGATTTTTAAACCCTGAGCGAGTGAGTCTGCCTGATATTGATATTGATTTTTGTATGAATCGTCGCGATGAAGTAATCGCTTATGTTGGAAAAAAGTACGGGCAGGAAAATGTATCACAGATTATCACCTTCGGGACTATGGCGGCTAAGGGAGTTATCCGGGATGTCGGGCGAGTCATGGATATGCCCTATGGGGAAGTAGATCAAATCGCCAAACTTGTTCCGCAAGTTTTGAATATTACCCTTGAGGGGGCTATCCAGCAAGAAGATCGCTTAAAAAAATTAATTCAGGAAAATGAGAAAGTAGCCCATCTATTTGAAGTAGCCAAGGTATTAGAGGGTTTATGCCGACATGCCTCAACCCATGCTGCCGGGATCGTTATCAGCCCTAAACCCTTAGTGGAATTTCTCCCTCTGTATAAGGGACAGAATGATGAAATTATCTGTCAATTTCAGATGAAGCATGTTGAAAAAATCGGCTTATTAAAGATGGATTTTTTAGGCTTAAGGACCTTAACAGTTATTGATAATACCTTACAATTAATTGAACAAGCTCAAAAGAAAAAAATAGATTGGTCCCGTATTTCTATGGAAGATGAAGCAACCTTGTCTCTATTAAAGGAAGGGAAAACAATAGGGGTCTTTCAGTTGGAAAGCTCCGGCATGCGTGATCTTTTAAGGAGAATGAAACCCGATAATTTTGAAGATCTCATTGCCTTGGTGGCACTTTTTCGTCCCGGACCTTTAGGAAGCGGCATGGTTGATGATTTTATTCAACGAAAATCAGGGAAGGTCAAAATTCAATATGATCATCCGGCCTTAGAGGGAATCCTTAAAGAAACCTATGGTGTTATTGTTTATCAAGAACAGGTTATGAAGATTGCCAGCGAATTGGCCGGCTTTACTCTTGGTGATGCTGATTTGCTGCGAAGGGCCATGGGAAAGAAAAACCCTGAAGTTATGGCCAAACAAAAGGATAAATTTGTGGCCGGGGCATCTGAAAGAGGTGTTGATCCCAAAATTGCCGAAAAAGTCTTTGCCTTAATCTTTCATTTTGCCGGTTATGGTTTTAATAAATCCCATAGCGCTGCTTATGCTCTTATTTCTTACCGTACGGCTTTTTTAAAAGCACATTATCCGGTTGAATTTATGGCTGCTCTAATGACCAGCGAAATGGAGGATACGGATAAGATTGTAAAATTTATCAATGAAGCAAAGGAAATGAATATCTCCATACTTCCCCCGGATGTCAATGAAAGTCAAACACAATTTAATGTGATTGATGAGCACATTCGGTTTGGCTTGGTAGCCATCAAAAATGTAGGCGCTAATGCTGTCGGGTCTATTATTAGGGCCAGAAAAAAAGGAAAAGGATTTCATGATTTGTTCGATTTTTGTCGTCGAGTTGATTTGAGAACAGTGAATAAAAGGGTCATGGAAAGTTTAGTGAAAGCAGGGGCCTTTGATTCTTGCAAAGGGCACAGGGCCCAATTTATGGCCGGTCTTGATGAGGTTATGGAACTTGGGCAGATGATGCGCAAAGCCAGAAAAAGTCGACAAATTTCTCTTTTTGATATTGAAGAAGAGCAAAATAATGGAACTATTGCTGTCCATTCATTACCGGAGGCTGAACAATGGCATGAAAACCAAATCTGGCAATATGAAAAGGAAGTGATAGGTTTCTATATTACCGGCCACCCTTTGCAGCGATATGAAAAAGAGCTTA
>JAUWIR010000475.1 GCA_030605265.1 Pseudomonadota bacterium
AAAATTTTATTTTTAAGCACTTATGGTGATGAAAGTAAAAATGCTTTAAAAAAAGTCCCTTCGACTGCTGTGAAAATTTTTGAGTGTCAGGGGAAATTTGAGTAGTTTTTAAAGTTCGATTTGTCTGTAATTAGTTCAATTGAAGCGCCTAGGCAACAAAGGCATCTAAGCTATTGTCTTGCTCTTTACCTAGATACAGCATTTGTTTGCCATCTTTGAAAAAAAACCTCTATCGCCCATCTTCGAGGAAAATACGTGACAATAAAAAAAGGCATCTAATTCTATATCAGTACATAAAAAAGCATACTATTTCCCATTTCTTTTTCCCATCATTGACTATCATTAAGGTTTATTTTATCATTTTAAGGTGTGATGCATTTTCCCGAGACTATTGACCTGTTTTATTAGATAGAGCTAAAATTGAGAATTATCTTTTCTCTTTATTGCTCCTATTCTAATATTTAAAAATAATGGTAACGGGAATTAAAGAAATTCTTTACAGAGTAGAAGGAATTCTTATTCAAAGAAAGGAAAAGGAAAGTAAATGGCTCAACTTATTGTCAATGATTTAAAAAGAGGGCAGCTTTTTCAAAAGGATGGGGCCCCGTATGAAGTTATGGATATTACCATGAGCACACCATCGGCTCGCGGAGCAAATATGCTGGTCAGAATTAAAGGGCGGAATCTTTTGACCGGGCAAGTGTTGGATATGTCTTTCAAAGGTGGTGATACTCTGGATGAGCCCAATTTTGAGCGCAGGGCCGGCCAATTCCTCTACCAAAACGGAGATGAATTTATCTTTATGGATCTGGAGACTTATGATCAGTACACCTTTACTGAAACACAAATGGAAGATAAAAAGTTCTTTTTAAAGGAAGGGCTGGAAATATTTCTGCATATTTTTGAAGGGAACCCTGTAAATGTCGATCTTCCCCTTACTGTTGAGCAAGAAATCGTCGAATGCGATCCTGTAGTCAAGGGGGCTACTGCTACTGCTCAGACAAAGCGAGGGGTCACTGAAACAGGACTTGTTATTCAGGTACCCTCTTATATGAAAGAAGGAGAGAGGGTCAAAATTGATACCCGGCAAAAAAGATATATCTCCAGAGTTTGAGCGAGAGAGTTTAAAATCAAAAGGATTCAAACCGACCAAATTCCTTCGTATTCCTCCGAAAAGCTCTTGGCAGCAAAGTAATTCCCGGCTTAAGATTGCCCACTGCAATACACATGGGGACAATCATCTCGTTTTTCATAATATTTTCATAATGAGCAAAAGCAAATTGGCTTCCTAAAACAAAAACAAATATTACCATCAAAGCTATGATGCTTTTTTTCATTAGGATTTTCCTCCTTTCAAACAAATTACAAAAATACATTGTTTTCAAAAATATCGGCTTTTACCAAAAAAAATGTAGCGCTTAGAGGTTATCAAAAGAAAAGGGTCTTATAAAATTATGTTGCAATTACCAACAATCAGTTGTAGGATTGCAAGAAGATAAAATAAGTCTGTTGAGGTCATTGAGTGACTTTGTCTTATGAGGGAGGAGTAATGCATCACACTTTTTTATTTAAAGAAGGCCTTTGGTTAGCCAAGGGGTACTTTATTGATCATAAAAACATTATCACTCCTATGGAGGGGGAGGCCAAGATCATACACTCAGGTGATATATGGATCAATGAAGGTAAAATGAAACTTATGGATGATAAGAAAATCGAAATTGAAAACCACTATGAAATAGTACCTTTTGCTCCGGGAAAAGATTATACTACTTATACCATATTAAATCCTTCTCTTGGAAAAATGAAGGGTAAATTTGTTGTTGTGGGAGATTCAATTCTTTCCTCCTATAATTCTCTATGTGGTCATTATAGTGGAATGGAATATTTACAAAGGATTAATGACACCTCATACCGTAATAAAGGGGCTCTTTTCCAAGACGATCAAAAGCTGTCTTCCTGGGTTGTAGAGTTAAAAAAGGTAGAGGATTAACCTCCTCACTCTTTAATAATTACTTCCCACAAAAAGTAGCTGATAGTATAGGGATTTTTTTTTATGCGGCCTTTATTAACTTAATTATAAAAAAAATCTTTACAGCTATATGTGCCATAGTAACGCTGTATACAAGGAGGGTGGGTTTATGAAAAGAAAAATTTATTATCTTTTTACTCTTTTTTTTATCTTATTTTGCCTGACTTTTCCTTTGGCTTGTACGGAAAATAAGGCATATGATAAATTAAATGATAAAATCATTGTTTTGTTCCAGCAAGGGAAATATTCAGAAGCGGAAAAATTAGCCCAAGACGCCCTCAAGATGGCTAAAGGAACTTATGGAGATGATCACCTTAAAGTGGCAAGTTCCTTAGATACTCTTGCCATGATTTATGTTGCTCAAGAAAAATATAACCGGATTGAGCCGCTTAATAAGGATGCTCTTTCCATTAAAAAAAAATCCTTAGGGGAAAACCATCAGGAGGTAATTAATCATTTAGAAAAAATGGTTATCCTCTACCAGACTATGGGAAAAACAGAAGAAGCTCAAAAGATAAAAGCCGGAATAGAAAAAAAGGGAAATCAATAAAAAGATAAAAATAAAGTTTTTAGCATAGTGGCAAGAAAACAACGGCCTTCGTCATTTTTCGAAAATGACGCCTCATTGCCGGATTCATTATCATCAAGATCCTCAAAAATGAACCCGGGGCCCCCTAGATCAATAATACGGCCATTCCCCTCATTAAGGTCATCATCTCCTCTTTGACCGTCCTGAAAATGGAGAAAAATAACATTTTCATCAATTTGTGCGCCAGTCATTCCATCATAGAGGAATTCATACCAGTGGTCATAAGGCTGATCCGGTGTTGGACCATATTTATAGTAAGTATCAGGGGAAAGTCCCTCCGGGAGATAGATCGTAGCAACTACGGAACCGCCTGCAGGAAAATTTTCTATGTTAAAAACAAAGAACCCATAGGGAAATTCAATGCCTACTTCTGAAACGGTTTGATTTATAACGGATACATTACGTAATTTAATGTTTTCCGGACAAGCAAGGACCACGTAATGATCACCATCGTAAGTATAGAATGAAGTTACATTGCTCTGTTTTGCATCGGCAAATCCGTCATCATTTCCATCAAAGGACAGATCATTCCCTTCAGGGCCGGATTCTTCCTGATCCGCTATTCCATCACTGTCGGTATCTTTAGCAAATTGAGCAATAATATACTTATTAGCATCCATAATGATTACTGTATGTGAACCGGCAGAATTACTTACATCTCCCTCCCACTTCCAAAATACCCACCCCGGGTCCGGGATAGCCTCAAGCTGAACAGACTCGGACTTTGCATACTCATGTCTTCCCTCTTCCGGGGTTGTCAGCCCAGCACCGGTAATAGAGATATCTAAAGTACAAACGAGGGACTTATAAATTACCAAAACCCCATTTTCCAGGAGATTTTCTACGATTTCCATAGCGTCTGAACCCTCGGTTACCTCCAGCAAGGGATTATCACTGAGATCTACATAGGTCAGGGATAAAAGGTCTTCTAATTGACTGATATCAGTTATATTATTACGAGAAAGGTCAAGTCTTTCTAAATTCTGCATATATACTAGCCCATCTAATTGGCTGACCCCTTTTTCAGCAAGGTCAATTTCAGTTACCTGCAAAAGTTGGCCCCTGGATATCTCATCTTCCGGGATATTTAATAGTTCTCTTACCACCGACTCAAATGCGGCATCAGGAAAAAGAACCGGTAAATCCGAATCAAGAGTAAGAGAAAAAGCGCCGACTTGGACTCTTTGCCGGTTAAGTCCCGGAGTGACCACCTCAATAGGCAGGATTTCGGTTTTGACCATTTGGTGAGTCAAGGTCCAGGAATTATCCCTAGTTGTAATGGGATCATGATCAGCTATTGCATTGCCGGCTCCGATAAAAACAGCCAGAGCGCCGGTTGTATTAACAGAAAGGGCAATGATATCTCCCTCCTGATAAGCCCCTTCTGAGTAAGGCTGAGGAGATTGATCAGTATCAGTGACCATTGCTTCTTCAAATGCCAGAATAACATC
>JAUWIR010000254.1 GCA_030605265.1 Pseudomonadota bacterium
CCATACATTCCACCAGACATGCCGTATAAACCGCCCATCATGCTCGACCCATACATTCCGCCATACATGCCTAACCCACCCATCATCCTAGATCCATATATTCCTAAATTCATGGCTAAACCAACCATCATGCTCGATAAATACATACCTCCATACATGCATAAACCACCCATCATGCTCGACCCATACATACCTCCATACATTCCACCAGACATGCCGCCGTATAAACCACCCATCATGCTCGATCCATAATAAGCATTGGCAACCTTATTGGTTGTTAATAAAGAAGATGTTAAAAGTATAACTAGAGTTAAAACTGCGATCTTTATAATATTTTTTATCATCTTTCCTAGCCTTTTCTTAAACAGTTTACCTTACTTTAACGCCGTGCCAATAATCTTTATCCCTTTTAGCTCCAATCATTCACCATTAAGGGCAGTTGAGTGGTTGAATTTAAGATTATCGATCTTCTTAAAAAACCTACACTAATGAGTAAAATAAAAAAGTATTGAATATTAAAATATGATCATGAAATGAATGTTATTTCTATCACCTCCTTAAAGTTAATTAGTTCACCGGATATATTAATATAATAAGGGAGAGACTCCGGTGAACTAATTAATTATAACCATTTTAAAGCTCACTATGACAACCACACTATAATAGTGTAGTACATTGCTTACATCTAAGTCAAAAAAAGCATTGTAGGATGATTTATTTAGGCATTCATAATTGAAGAGACTTAAAAATGCGGAACCTCAAAAATGAAAAACCTTAAAAAAATCAAAATGTTTTAAATAATTATCTAATTGATATGTGCATATCAAATACCAGCATTGGAATATATAACCCTTTCTGCTAATAACTGATCAAAAAGTAATAGATTCCCAAATCTGGTTAATAAAGAAAGAGGTTTCAATAGTAAAAATATTTCACTTTTGAAATATTACAATATGCCCATTTGGGCTGTTATTTCCCTATTTTAAAATCCTTAGAAATCCTGACCGAATAATCATTAAATCCTTTTGTCCTAGTACAACATTTTATTATTCTGATCAGATAACTTATTTTTATTTTTTTATAGATGTTTAAGGGAAAGTATCTTACTGAAAATATTTAAAAGATAGAATTATTCGGAACATTAAAGTAGAAAAATATCCTAAATTCCAATCCTAAACTATAGAGAAACGGTCGTAAAAAAAAGTAATGTGGTATTTACTGGCATTATTATTGCTTTCTTCATTTTATAAACAATAAAAAAATAATTGAAGCTGCATAATGAAGATGGTTTTCCTCAAGAAATGATTGACTTTACTAATCAGAGACTTACTTAGCATTTCATAAATTTACCTTATTGATAATAGTAAATTATTAGCCAAAAAGCTATATGATTAAAGTGAAGATATTTTTATATAAAGAAATTTTTAACATTTATCCTCAAGGTATTGGTAAAGTTCCCATTGAACCAAACAGTACCAATCGACGTTTTAGTTTTTTTTGGTAGATAAGCGCAAGGATAAATCCATTTGCGATTACCTTGATGCTAAGTTACTGAATAACATTAAATAAATAGCGAGCAAATATAGGGCAGGATCATTGATTGGATATATGCATTTTTAAGCACTTATTTAAACTTCAAGGAGAGGGGGAATAAATATTACAAATAATAATAATTAAAATAACATACAAGTAAGGGAAAGGAAGTAAGACAATGAAAGGTAAAAATTTTTTACGTATATGTTTGTTTAGTTTTATTATTTTGGTATCTATGAGCACATTGATAGGTTCTTCAACTTACGGCCAATATTTTACACCTGATTATATGTATGAGTTTACAGCTACGAATCCTCTTTATACGATGTCAAATGAAGAATTTTATTCCAATGATTTTTTTTCTGTCTCAGCAGGACAAGACATGAGTTATTCTGATATTTTTGGATTCAATTTTTCCCTGGGATCATCTTTTTATACTGATCCATTTCAATCAACCGGATTAGATTACAGCAGCTTTGGAGTGCCGGGCGGGTTTTATACGGATGAGTATGATTACCTATATACTGCTTGGGGTGGCAATGAACATCGTGAAGGCGGCCTTGTGCTTCCCTGGACTCAGTACGCTTATGATATAAACTCTGCATACGGGGCTTATGCAGCGCCCTTTTTGGAAGCATACACTGGCGCGTCTGTAGCCTATGGAATGCTCACCCCCTTTGACTGGCTTGGACCTGAAGCAAGCGGCATTATGAATCTAATTTCTTACGCACCAATGGCAGCTCAAATGGATAGAGTTTTGGGAAACCAAATGATGTTCACAGCGCAAGGAATGCCCTTTATTGCAACTGCCAGTTATTTTAATCCTTATAGTAATGGGTCTAACTGGTTTTTCCCTGCAGGTGTGTCTTCTGCCTTTGCGGGCGCTGCTTTTACTCCTACCGGCGGGATAGGAACAGTCATGGGTGGAAATTCAGTTAATACGGCTACTACGGCAATGTAGTAATCATATTAGGTTCTTTGTAAGCTAAATTTAGGTACATTTCGATCTCTGCTGTATACGCCCTGCAATACCACCTTAACATAAATACTCTGTCTGCATTTATATCTCTCTATGCCGGCACTACCACTATTAAAATAGCAAATGTTTCTTGGATGAGTAGTAGTATTGGAGAAGATATTTTTGAGGTTGAAATCACTGTGGAAGATTAAACTTCTAAAATTGTTTAAAGATGTAAATAGAAAGAGTGGCCCCAAAAAAAGGGCTCTATTCCTTTGTTGGTAGCGAACCTGAACTGATAAAAGTATTTTTTCAGTATAGCTGTGAAAGGTGCCAATAGAGAATAAGAATGAGTATGAATGAAGATATATCGAAAATGCCGGATTTCAGGCTTTGGAGTTTATACTGTTTTCGGGGAGCGAAAATGATTTAAATTACACACCTCCCTTAGCCTGAAATCCGGCTCGCTTAGTATTTTGTCGGGTTTCCAATTGCTGCGAAGCTAATACAGACAAGATGGAGGATTATACCCGGCAGAATATAAGCGCCATATCCTATATGGCAACGAAAAAGGCCCATAAACAACCGCTAATAAATTTACCTCTATAAATCTGCCCTCCACCTGGAACTAATAATGAAAGGGCGGCAGCTGTGGCCGGACTCCATTTTAGCCGGCTTACTGCCGATGTCTTTAATTCCGGGTCCAGTATTTCTTGGCAATATTTACATTTTTTCGCTTCAGTAAGTATGACCTCTGCGCAAAACGGGCATCTTTTTAATTCCTTTTGGTCGTTGGCTTTTATTTCCCCTCGTACCTCAGCCTGTAAAATTGAATTTGTGCTCATATTTTACCCCTTTTCTCTCTTATCTTTCTTATCTCAAAACTAATGGATAAAATTTATTTTGGCTTATTTGGTCAAATATTCAAATAATATGAGCATATAATATGCCAAATTCGTATTAAGAAGAGGTGTTTTATGGAAAAGAAATGACCCTAAATGCCCCATGGTGAAAAAATAATTTTTATACAAGAGGGCATAATTTCAAAACTCATTCATTTTTTTTTAAAGTGTTAATAGTGTTAATATGGATATGACGATATATAATGAGTGCTTGCTTCAAAAATTTCAAAGCCCGGAATTGTGTGGGGTTAATGAAAGAAAAGCTTTTGTTATTTTTTATCAATTATTGGTATTTTGGCCAAAAAGCCACTATTTGTTTTAAAACATATTCATGATTTTGTCAAATATTTGGCTTTTTGGTCAATATACCATGCCAATAAATTCAATTTTATTAAAATTTAATAATCATTCGAAAAAAAAATAAGGGCTATGATCATGTTATCAATTATTTATCATTCTCGGCCAGACACTAATTATGAGCAATATTATATATCTATACCTTATACAGAGGAGAAATTATTATGTTAACAAAAACTGCATGGGTCTCTAATGGATTTTACGGATGTATATTAAATTTTAACCACACAATGCGGATAAAAAAATATTTATCAATCAATGGTTGGAAACTCACCGAAAACCTGTCACATGCGGATTTAATAATTTATTCGGGCTGCGCAGTGTTTAACTTTTATGAAAAAAAAGCACTAGCTGAAGTGGATTATATTTTAATTAGTAAAAAAACCGATGCCCACTTTGTTGTTACAGGATGCTTGCCTCAAATTAACAAAAAATCAAAAATCAGTTACAAACAAAAAATATTATCAGATCGCGCCGGTATATTGGAAAGCACCATTCGGGATATGAGCCCCCTAGACAAATTAATCCAGGCTCGAATCCCCTTTGCCCAGGTACCGCATGCTAATTCCGTTGATATTAAACAAGGGAAAAATGCCTGGAATTTTTCAATTGAGGCGATCAATGAAAAAATGTTAAGGGTCAGGGGAAAAGCATATCAATTCGTTTATAGGGTATTTTCTACAACTGAAAAAATGATGCCTTTTGTTGATGAACTTAGCAATTCGGCTTCTGATTGGATTTCAAAAAAATACGAAACGCTGGTAGTGGGCGTCGGGTGCTCAAATGCCTGTAGCTATTGTGCGATTAAATTCAGTAAAGGGAATATAAAAAGTATCCCTCTTGAATCTGTTATGCAGCAATATTTTTCAAGATCAAGACCTAAAGGAAAAAAATTTTTAATTTTATCAGATGATTTGGGATCATGGGGAAAAGATATTGACTCGAATTGGATTGAGCTTTTAAAACCAATGGCTAAAGCCAATGACAAGAATAAACATGGATTATACAACCTTGGTATCAAAGATATTATTGAAGCCGGTGATGATTTTAAGGAGATCATAACATATAGAAAGATTGATTTTATTATGATTGCGATTCAGCATGTAAATCCGGATGTTTTGAAACGAATGAACAGGCCGTATGTAGATATTGATCGCATGGTTGACATGATAAACTGGTTAGCCGAATATAAGGTTGACCTGTTGGGCCACTTTATCTGCGGGTTTGCCGGCGAAACTGAAGAACAGTATGCAGATTTAGTTAATTTTATTAAACGGATTAAAAATAAAAATTTTCATGCCTATCCCTTTCCGTACAGCCCAAGATCAGGGACACTGGCCGCTAAAGCATTTTTAAATGATGAGGTGAATAAAAAAGTGGCCTTAAAAAGAGCACATCAAATAATGAGACTGAATCGTGCCCGGTTGCTCTTCAATCCCGGCAGATGGAAACAGCTACCAATTAATCTCATGCATACTGATATTTTAAAAAAATATTTAAGGTGATAGGTGATAAGGATTATCAGATAAGGAGAAAAATATGGAATTTGCTCAAAGATTTTTTGTTTGGATTATGTTCTTGGTGATTTTCAGTTCCTTTTTTGTAATCGTGAAATCCTCTGGATCGGAGTCCTGGGAGAAAGTTGTCGCAGATGGATTTAATAATACTAAAAATGATTATGCATGGAGCATGGTCACTTTTAGAGACAAATTATACGTTGGGACATTAAATTCATATGGCGGGGCCGAGATTTGGTTCACTAGTGATGGAGACCCTACTACGTGGAGGAAAGTCCATGATGATTTTATGCTCTCGAATCGTGGTATACGTTGTTTGATTTCAAATCCCGGAATCTCCTGGAGCGTTTGAGATTTGGCGCACTAAGGATGGAATTAACTGGAAAAAGGTTGTTGGTTTGGAAGATGCCTATGGGAATGGGATGGGATTCAGTTTACATGATCCTGAAAATAAGGATAATGATATTGTTACTTCAGTGGTTGTATATGAAAGGGTATCTTTATCTTGGGACAGGGCATGACTATGGAAAGACAAGTGTCTGGAGCACATCGGAGGGGTCTGTATGGGCGAAAGTTTTAGATTTTTACAAAATGGGAGAGGAATATAATTACTACGTATGGCGTTTATGGTCTTTTAAAAATAGATTATTTGTCAGTACCTTAAAGTTAGGTCCTGTAGGGAACCCTGGCGTAACTGGCGGTCAAATATGGTTTTCTTCTACTGGAGATAAAGGCTCCTTTGAACCACTTGTCCTTAATGGCTTTGATGGAGAAGTTGTGACTATGACTGAAGATTTAGATTTACCCAAGAACTATGGGATTCGCTCTTTTGGAATCCTCAATGATAGTTTATATGTTGGCACAGCTACAGTTCCAAGTTTTATGGTAACAAAGCCAGAGCGACGTTTCATTAAAACAATTGCCGCTAAAGACATTGGTTGTAAAATCTGGAAAATGATTCCCGATGAGCCATAAAGGTGATGGTGATAAAGTAATGGTGATAAGGATTTGCTTTTTAAATGTTCAGCAAAATTTAATAAAATAAAATAAAACAGGCTCCTAACATACTATCAAAAATATTGTTATAACTTATTAATTTTATTGACAATAAAATTGGACATTCAAATCAACTCAAAATCCCTATTAAATCAAGAAACTGAATGTCCAATTATTGAAAAGCTGTAAAGAGCCTGTAAAAATAATTTTTTATTTTTTTAACTCTTCTATTACCTTATGTAATATATTACTCAATTTTTCAATCTCATAAGGTTTAGTAATTACTCCTTTGAAACCATAGTGCTTATAGTCTGCCATGACTGGATCATTTGAATAACCGCTTGAAACAATAGCTTTAACTTCGGGGTCTATTTCACGTATTTTTTCAATTGCTTCTCTGCCTCCCATACCTCCCGGTACTGTTAAATCCA
>JAUWIR010000580.1 GCA_030605265.1 Pseudomonadota bacterium
GCCCGCGCCAGACAAGGGATATGTTCTCGCTCCCCCAAAGCGCCCCCCTTTCCTTTCCCGGGCATCTGAACACTATGGGTAGCATCAAACATAACAGGATAACCAAAACTTCGAATAATTGGCAAAGATTTCATATCTACTACTAAGTTATTATATCCAAAACAAAAACCCCGTTCCGTAATAATCAGATTTTCATTTCCACAAGAGCGAATTTTATCGATAATATTTTCTACTTCCCAAGGAGAAAGAAATTGTCCTTTTTTAATATTAATTGGTTTCTTGGTTGCTGCGGCTGCCATTAAAAGATCAGTTTGTCTACACAAAAAGGCGGGGATCTGGATTATATCCAATACTTCAGCCGCTTCTTTTGCCTGACCCGGCTCATGGATATCAGAAAGAATGGGGACTTTTATTAGGCTCTTTACTTTTTTTAAAATCCGCAGACCTTCCTTTAAGCCTGGTCCTCGAAAAGAGGAAAGAGAACTTCTATTGGCTTTATCATATGAGGCTTTGAATATAAAAGGGATATTGAGCTTTTCAGTAAGGGATTTTAAAATTTCCGCCATCCGAAGCACATGCTCTTCGGACTCGATTACACATGGCCCTGCAACTAAGACAAAGACGGCCGAACTCCCGCCTATTTGAACCCCATTAACTAAAATTTCTTTGGTAACCATTACCCTTGATCACTTTTTTTCAGATTGCATGCAGCCCTGATAAAAGATACAAAAATGGGATGTGGATTTCTGGGATTTGATTTAAACTCAGGATGAAATTGACACGCCATAAACCATGGATGATTTTCTAATTCAATAACCTCAACTAATTTTTCATCAGGGGATATACCACTTATGACCATCCCCTTATTCTCAAAAGCTTGCCGATAAGCAATATTAAACTCAAAGCGATGCCGATGCCTCTCATATACCTCATTTTGAGTATATGCTTGATATACCTTGGTACCTGGTTTTAGTTTGCAAGGGTACTCCCCTAATCGCATTGTTCCACCAAAATTTTTAATATTCTGCTGCTCCTCTAAAAGTCCGATCACAGGAAAAGGAGTATTTGCATCAAATTCCGAACTATGAGCGCCCTCCATAAATAAGACATCTCGAGCAAATTCAATAACAGCGCATTGCATACCTAAACAAATCCCCAAAAAAGGAATAGATTGCTTTCGAGCGTAAGCTACGGCCTCGATTTTCCCATTGATCCCTCGGTCACCAAATCCACCTGGCACCAATATGGCATCAAGATCAGATAAATATTCTTTCGGACCATTTTTTTCAATTAATTCCGTATCCACCCACTTAAGGTTTATTGCTGCCTGATTTTTGATTCCTCCGTGTACAAGTGCTTCCGATAAACTTTTATAAGAATCCTGTAAATCAATATATTTGCCGACTATGCCAACATCAACCCGCTGTTTCGGGTTCCTTATGCATTGAATAATCGCCTCCCAGTCAGACAGATCGAACTCATGGGGAGGGGATAAATGGAGTAATTCAATAATTATAGAATCTATTTTTTGTTGATGATACACTAGGGGCACTTCGTAAATTGAATCTACGTCTTTTGCTGTAATAACAGCTCTCTTGGCCACATTACAAAATAAAGATATCTTTGCTCTCAGTTCCTCAGGGAGAAATCGATCAGTACGACAAAGAAGTATATCCGGTTGGATGCCTATCTCTCTTAATTCCTTTACACTATGTTGGGTCGGTTTAGTCTTCAATTCATCTGCTGCAGAAATATAGGGAACAAGTGTTAAATGAATATAGACAACATTGTGCTGACCATGGTCGGTCCTGAATTGACGAATTGCTTCTAAAAAAGGGAGGCTTTCAATGTCCCCGACTGTGCCGCCAATTTCACAAATGACTACATCTATTCCTTCGGTAATTTGTAGTACAGAGTCTTTTATTTCATTGGTTATGTGGGGAACAACCTGAACAGTTCTCCCTAAATAATCCCCTCTCCGCTCCTTGGTAATGACTGAATAATAAATACGCCCGGCCGTCATATTATTCTTTTTACTCATCTGAGCCCGTGTAAAACGCTCATAATGGCCAAGGTCCAAATCGGTTTCAGCGCCATCATCAGTTACATATACTTCCCCATGGTGAAAAGGGCTCATAGTCCCGGGATCGACATTTATGTATGGATCAAATTTAAGGAAGGTAACCTTCAGTCCCCAACCCTCAAGGAGACAACCAATTGAGGCGGCTGCCAACCCTTTTCCTAAAGACGAAACAACTCCTCCAGTAACAAAGATAAATTTACAACCCATCAAGACCCCCAATCTAATTAAATAGTTGAACCGTCTCATTATAGTTAACAAATTAGCGAATTTCAAGATTTAAATATTTATTTTTATAAAAGGCTAAGGTTAATCGATAGCTGAAATACTCCTGTTTAAAAAATTTTTTTTATAGGAAATGTTTTACTTTTTATGAAAACATTTTCACAAACTAAAATATCTTTATTAATCAATTGACAAACACTTTTCATAGGCAAATATATCTAAATATTTCAAAGAGAAAACATGGATAAAAAAGGGATATTCTTTTCTCGGGCCCACGATACTATGCAATGTTTTGCAAACAAAAAACTTCCCACTCATGCTATTGGATCTAATGTTCAGATTCATCTCAGCATCCTAATGTTACTGCAAATATAAGTAAAAACTTGAAAAAACTTTAGATATTCTTCACCTATTTGATAACTATTCACACCATGGCACAAGTATTGCATATTAAATAATACGTTTATTAAAAAAATCCTTTCAAAAGGTTTAAGCCTGGAATAGATTACAGGCTATGCGAGAAAGTCATTTTATTTTAATCACTTCACTTGCATTGGTATTAAAAAACAATCTCTTAAAAAGAGAAATTAGGGGAGGTGATGAGGTAAAAAAAATCAAAAGTAACTAAAAGTTAAGTACCGTTATCATTAATTTAAGGTTAATTAAGAGTAATTAAAAGGAGGTACAGGAAAATGGTAAAAAGGCTTTTGAGCGTAACATTAGTTTTAGCAATGGCTTTAGCTTTATCGTTATTTGCAGGTAATGTACAGGCCTATTATGGCAGCAGCCTTTACGGCGGCAGCAGCCTTTACGGCGGCAGCAGCCTTTACGGCGGCAGCAGCCTTTACGGCGGCAGCAGCCTTTACGGCGGCAGCAGC
>JAUWIR010000157.1 GCA_030605265.1 Pseudomonadota bacterium
TAGAAAAGGAATTGGAAGCCCAATTGATAGAATTCCTCTTAAACAAAAACAAACCGGAGTGAAAAAATGCTTAAACTTGATAAAAACAAAAAAATAAATTTACCGCCTATAGGGTCGTGGCCGGAAACTGTTCATGAATTTGATGAAAAGAGTATCTGGGCGATAAATGCGGCCCTTACAGCAGAACGGCCGCTTCTGGTTCGAGGTGAACCCGGCATTGGCAAGAGTCAATTAGCCAGGGCAGCGGCAGTGGCCCTCAAACGTGTTTTTATTTCCGCAGTGGTCCATGCGCGAAGTGAGTGTCAGGACCTTCAATGGGATTTTGATGCAGTGGGGCGATTAGGCGAGGCACAGGCCCTTGCGGCCTGTGGCGGTGAGGTGAAAGTAAAAGAAAGCCTTGATCCTCTTCGATTCCTTAATCCCGGGCCATTATGGTGGACTTTTAACTGGGAGTCTGCCAAAAGACAATCGGAAAAATCTATTACCAGTGCACAAGTACCTGAAAAACCTGCCGGCTGTGACCCCAAAAATGGTAGTGTATTGCTGATTGATGAGATTGACAAGGCTGATGCCGACCTGCCCAACGGGCTGCTGGAAACGCTTGGCAACGGGGCCTTTAGTGTGCGTTATATTGGCGGACCTGTCAGGCGGGAAAAAGATATGCCCGCCCCCCTGGTAGTGATAACAACCAATGAGGAGCGGGAGCTCCCCAGGGCATTTTTGCGCCGCTGTATGGTTTTGCAGATGAGGTTAGCTGAAAAGGAAGACGAGCTTATTACTTGGCTTACAAAAAGGGGCCAGATACATTTTGGCGAAAAATGCAGTGAAAAAGTCCGCATAAAAGCGGCACAACAATTATGGAAAGATCGATGTACGGCACTAAAGCAGAATCAGCCCGCCCCGGGACAGGCTGAATATCTTGACATTCTTAGGGCCTTGAGCAGGATGTGGGCCAATGAAGCCGGGCAACTGGAAGCTCTTAAGGAAATAAAAGATTTTGCCTTTAAAAAGTATCCTGAAGAAAACGGCTAATGATGATGAAAAGCGCCCTGGGAAAACATGAAAAGGCCTCAACCGGTCGTGCGGATTTACTTGATTTTTTATTTCATCATGGTGTGGAAAACCTGGAGGTAATGGCTGACACTGTTGGTTATGAGCGTCGAGAAAAAAAGAAAGATGTCATAAAGGAAGATAAAAAACACGAGGTAAAAACCACTGCCGCAGCAAGGCCCTCAATTGATCATCGTTTCCCTGAGCCAAGGGAAAAAGTTAAATTTTGGTATGTTTCAGAATTTAAAGTAAAAAAAAAGGAAGAGGTCCAAACTCAAAAGCCGCCCTGGGCTGATCATGGCAAGGTTTTTAAGGACGGAGAAGTTCGTGCCGACTATACTATAACCCCGCCTGCAACACAGCCGCTTGTTCCCTGGCCGCAGTTATGGCCTTTTCTTAAAAGCGTATTGGGTGTCAAACACGAAGGTAAAACCATTGACCTGAGAAAGGTCATTAAGCTTGCGGCCAACCTCAAACCACTATCAAGACTGCCGAAAAAACAAAAGCGCGGTTGGGCCCCTGTTTGCTGTATACTTTTGGATTTTGATGAAAGGCTGACACCCTTCCGGGATGATATAAATGTGGCACACACACGCCTTGAGAAACTGCGGGGTAATTTCGGACTTGATGTTTACCTGACGGAGGATGGTCCTGACGGCCCTTTTAGAAGGCGGGGAGAACAATTTAAACTTACAGTGAATTTTAACTTTCCTGAACCAAATACACCCTTATTCATAATAAGTGATTTAGGCTGCTTTGAATCATCAGGGAAAACCATAAGGGCCTGGGAGCGTTTTGGCCGTAATTTAAAAAAAAGGGGCCTGCGGCCAATTGTGATGACCCCCTGCCCTTCTCGATACTGGGATGAAAGGCTGCTCATATACTTCCAATTGGTCTATTGGGACAGAGGAAAAAAACTTCCTTCTCATCGCCTGAGCCAGTCTCATTTATACCAAATATACCAAACAAACCCTGCTTGTTTATCCAAATTAGATCTGGATTGCTCATCCAAATTGCCTGGTCCTGCTGAGGAAACCAAAAGAGTTGAGGATTTATTGGAATTACTGTCCCCGGCCATTCGGGTTGAACCTGCACTCCTTCGGGCTGTCAGGTTGGCCCTTCCAGGCAAAGAAGCAGATGCGGGAACAGAGGCGGCCGTTTGGAACCACCAAAATGTTCACAGGTGCCCCACAGCCATTATCTATAACAACGACTTTTTAGAAGAATACCGTCCGGCTTTTTTACAAAAGCCCATAGAACTGCAAAGGCAAGTAGTCTCCATTATTGAAAAACATCATAAACATCTTTCCCTGGCCATCAGATGTGAAGAAAAATGGATCTCCTGCGATCTGTTAAGAAAAAAGGCGCCGGCCTGGGTGACTAATTTTATGGAAGAATATTTTCGTACAGTTGATAATGAAGAATTTCATTATCAGCAGGCCCTTAAGGCGTGGTGCGGCCGATTTACCAATAGGCAGCACAGCCGTGTCTGGAGTAACAGCCTTATCTGGCAGAAGAACAAGGTATTGACTGCTGTCTGGCTTAAAATCAATTACCATGAATGGAAAAAAGGAAGGGTTAGTTTGCCGCCAGGGCAGAATATTGATGATGTGGCCTGGATGATTAAAGATGGCGAACATCCCATCGATCATATTGTACTTCAGGTTGGGGATCAATTTATCATTGAGGAAAGAAAAAGTACCCAAGGGGGCGCTTTTAGCGATGCTTTCAGTTCAGATTTCAGCATGGGAAAAAAGGGCCGTTTTATTATAGGAAGCCCCCTGGCAACATTGACTACAAGTAAACCTTATCTACAAGCGCTTCATATTAAAGATGATAATGTTGAAGGGTATGGGTTTAATTTACATCCCGGCGAATCAATAAATATTCCGGTACCTCCGGAAGGCAGGCTTGTTATTGACACGGACCATGAAGAAATAATCGTAGACTCACAGGAAATACCCAATTGGGCAAAGGGCATGGGCAGGGATAAGTATGGTCTTTTTACTATTGTGCAGTTTGACGAAAGGCGGGTTTACTGGTTCACACCTGTTAAACACAGGAAAATAACCATTGAACAAAGCAAACAGACTACTCCGGCTTCAAATGATATAATCATCAATTCATGTTTTTGGTGGGACGAAGCAGAATATAAGGATTTTTTAACCACTGGTATGGTAAAGCCAAAGTGGGCAAATAGGTTCGGGGTTGACAGCTATGGCTTATATGCTGATTTCACCATAAACGGGGTAACCCAACGAATGCACTGGATAAAGCCCGGCAGATTTATGATGGGATCTCTGGAAAATGAGCCTGAAAGAGATGATAATGAGTTTTTGCATGAAGTGGTTTTGAGCAAAGGATTTTGGCTGGCGGAAACAGCCTGTACCCAGGAGTTGTGGGAGGCTGTTATGGGGAACAATCCGAGCGGGTTCAAGGGGAAGAGGCGACCGGTTGAACAAGTAAGCTGGAATGATTGTGTAGCTTTTTTAAAAAAGATAAACAGTTTGCTGCTCGGGCTTGATCTTCGCCTGCCTACTGAAGCCGAGTGGGAGTATGCATGTCGGGCTGGAAAGAAAACTCCCTTTAGCTTTGGTGAGAATATAACCACAGAGCAGGTTAATTATCATGGGGGCTATCCATATAATGCCGGCAGAAAGGGTAAATATCGAGGGAAAACTGTAGATACAGGGTCTCTTCCATGCAATGATTGGGGGCTGTATGAAATGCATGGAAATGTCTGTGAATGGTGTGCTGATTGGTATGCAAAATATCCATCAGAAGCTTGGTTTAAATTGACTGATCAATCTCTAAAGGAATTAAAAGGAAAAAATATACCGGCTAAGATCATCGACCTGTTAAACAAAATGAAAAATCAGGAATATAGAGAAAAGGAATTTTTAGCAACATTGAAGAACATAATAGGAGAAGAGAATACTAAATTCTACAAATCAATAATTTTGAACCATGTCTCATCGAATAGTGTTATTGATCCTGTTGGCCCTGATAGTGGCGCGGACCGCGTGTTGCGTGGCGGCAGTTGGTTCGGCGACGGCAGGGACGTCCGCTCTGCTTGCCGCCTCTGGGGCGAGCCTGACGACCGCCTCGACTTCCTCGGTTTTCGTTTTGCCCGAGGTCATCAAGCAAAGCAGGAGAAGATTAGCGGAGCTGAGTAGAGTAAAGGAACTGATTAAAAAAAGAAAGAAGGTTTGCAGCAAAGAGCAGCGCCGGACAGACGCAGCGGAGCAAGGCGGTCAGGTGCTGCGGGGGATGGCGGTTTAAGTAGTTAAATTATTTGACTAAAAGGTATTAAGTGAAATATCGGTTTTTTACCATTCCAGCACATTCATTTGACGCGGCTCAGCAGGAACTTAATGATTTCTGTACAAGTCACAGGGTAGCCACAGTGGAAAAACAATTTGTGGCTAATGGTGACAATAGCTTTTGGGCGGTATGTGTGACCTATTTAGAGGGTCAAGAAAAGCAGTCCATATTGCGTAAAAGCAAAATAGATTACAGGGAAGTGCTCAAGGAAAAAGAGTTTGCTGTTTTTGCGGCAAAAAGCAATTGTTTTCCGGTATGCTGGTAGGAAATGCCTGGGTGCATTTTCATACACCACTGAAAGTAGTTTACACTTATGAC
This sequence comes from Pseudomonadota bacterium, assembly GCA_030605265.1. Taxonomy (GTDB): domain Bacteria; phylum SZUA-182; class SZUA-182; order DTGQ01; family DTGQ01; genus JAUWIR01. Next base: position 4,693 of record JAUWIR010000157.1, read on the forward strand.
TTTTTATTTTTTTTTCTACCATGAAGGGCATGAAGGAAAAGAAGGAATAAAAAAATCTTCATGCTCTTCATGTCCTTCATGGTGAAATAAAAAAGTGTAAACAATGAAGGGTGCCATATATTAATTAGTATTTCCAAACGGATGATCAGTGTATTTACAAGATAGATGATTTTACTATTTTTACGGTAGTATATTATCAAGGTAAGATAAATGAGTATAATTCATGACGCAAATATAAAAATCATTTCTACTATGCCTGACCAATTTCCTATGGCCTGGGCAAGTGAATGGGGGGTGGATAAAAAGTACGGCTTATGGATGTCCTTTACCCTTGATACGGTAACTCAGCGCCTGCGCTGGATAAAACCCGGCAGATTTATGATGGGATCACCGGAAACTGAGCCTGAGAGATATGATGATGAGCTTTTGCATGAAGTAGTTTTAACCAAGGGTTTTTGGCTGGCGGAAACCGCCTGTACTCAAGGGTTGTGGGAGGCTGTTATGGGAAACAATCCGAGTCGGTTCAAGGGGAAGAGGCGACCGGTTGAGCAAGTAAGCTGGAATGATTGTGTTAGTTTTTTAGAAAAAATAAACAACTTGACGCCGGGGCTTGATCTTCGCCTGCCTACTGAAGCCGAGTGGGAATATGCTTGTCGGGCGGGAACAAAAACTCCCTTTAACTTTGGAGACAATATAACCACAGAGCAGGTTAATTATAATGGAAATTATCCATACAAAGACGGCAATAAGGGTAAATTTCGTGAAGAAACAGTAAATACGGGGTCCCTGCCATGCAATGATTGGGGTCTTCATGAAATGCATGGAAATGTCTTGGAATGGTGTTCGGGCTGGAAAGGAGATTATCCAACGGATAATGTTATTGATCCTGTAGGCCCTGATAGTGGCGCGGACCGCGGGTTGCGTGGCGGCAGTTGGTTCGACGGCGGCGGGCTCGTCCGTTCTGCTTACCGCGACTGGCTCGAGCCTGGCTTCCGCGTCGTCCACTTCGGCTTTCGTTTTGCCCGAGGTCATCAAGTAAAGCAGGAAAAAATCAGCGGAGCTGATTGAAGCAAAAAGAAGAGGTAATTAAAAACAGAAAGAAGATTGGAGCAGCAAAGAGCAGTGCCGGACAGACGCAGCGGAGCAAGTCGGTCAGGTGCTGCGGGGGAAAAAAAGTGAAACTGAATAAAAATAATTTAAATATTAAGAAGACTTTGTTAGTATGTTACTCATATAAAACAAGAAGAAAATAAATTAAAGGAGTATTTATGGACCAAATAATTCCAGAAATAAATATTCCCGTTGGGAAACCAATAGAATTATTTGTACTTGCAGTGAAAAGGGCCGCCATAAGATGCAAAATAGTTTCAACCGGGCAACCGATTATTTTCCGTAAAGTTAGAAACGAGGTGGAAGGAGAAATCCTTACTGTGATACCTTCAAAAGTATGGCGATTTCAAAAAACACACTATATGACAGGAGAAATCCAATCTAAAAGGATCGATATTCCTGCATTACAACTAAAACCTCTTGCTTTAAAGGAAATGTGGGTATGGGACCCTAAAGAAGAATATTGGGGGGAACCGGATGATCCTTTGGATATGTATTTTAAACCAATCATTGATTATGGCCCAAGAAAAGCATATGAAATGGAACAGATTATTCCTTTTGAAGATCCGGAAAATTTTGATAGCGATCCAATATTAGAGGCTGCTGATTTTTATAATTGTGGAAATTATAAAGAAGCATTTAAAATAATGCAAAAAATATTAACCGCTGACCTGCGTTGTTTAGATGCCCACGCTCATTTAGGTAATTGGGAATTTAACAGCACTAATGAAGCACATGAAAGAACAATCGATAAGGCGAAAAGACATTATGAAGTAGGTGTTAAGATGGGGGAATTATCTTTTGATAAAAAATTTAATGATGTTTTGCTCTGGGGATGCATTAATAACAGGCCATATTTTAGATGTCTTCATGGATATGGATTATCTTTATGGCGTTTAGGACAATCAGAAGAAGCCCGAAAAGTATTCGAAAAAATGCTTTGGCTAAATCCCCCGGATAATCAAGGAATTAGATTTTTATTAACAGATATTGATGCTAGTAAAACTTGGTATGAATGTAATTGTTAATGTTCTTATATTTAGAAACGGTAACTAACTGATAAAATAGAAATAAATAGAGATAATTTAATTATATTAACAAATTTGAACCATGCCCTACTTTTCAGTCTCGGTGAATTAAAAAGTGTAAACGGGCTAATGATGGATGCCAATAATTGATATAAATAATTGAACCTCTAAAATAGAGGATGTACTTATATGTACTTAGCTATAATAGATGTAAAACCATTAAAAAATTATAGACCATTATTAACTTTTGAAAATAAAGAATGCAGAATATTTGATGTAGCTCCATACTTGAATTTAGGTAAATTTTCTGAATTAAAGGACCTTTCTTTATTTAATACCATAAAAGTAAAATTTGATACTATTGAATGGAGTAATCATTTGGATTTAGATCCGGAATTTTTATATGAGAAGAGTGAAAAAGCATTAATAAAAAACGCACAACCAGTCACTTAACCTAGTGCCGGGAAACTCGCTTGCGCAGTTTGGTTTTCTTGTAAATATGCGCCTAAAAAATAGAGCTTAGAAAAAAAATGTATAGATTCGCAACAAATCAAATGTGATCCTCCTCTCTCAGAGTCTTCAAAGGGTAATTACATTCCCGGCATAGACGGTTATGTAACAGGTCAAGTCTTAGTTGTTTTTCATCCGGGGCCCCCCCTAATTGCAATGAACAGGGTCTATACGACTCACCAATTATGCCGCTTCATTAGTCACCGGAGTTGCCGCCCTCATAATAAGTAAAAGCACCATAACCCTAAGTCCCCTTGGAGTGAAAAATATTTTAAAATCCACTGCTATAGATTTGGGTGCGTCCGGATGGGATCAATATTTTGGCTATGGGCTGGTTAATGCCTATTATGCTCTTGTTGTAACGCCATAGTTATATTTTTTTTGCATATACGATCATCCGGTTAGTGATACAGCCAAAATCGTTTTCCTTCTCCCGGTTCATGAAATTTGTCCGAAAGGAGATAGAGGAAAACCCTGCTTCCTGAAGCAGATGGATAATTTTTTCAGGGCTGTAAAGGCGAGTGCAATAGGTTTTGTCCCGGATACACCCTTTTTTTTCTGAGATAACCCGCTCCCGGCAATAGATAATATCCTGCTCTAACTCTCTTTGGCGGATAACCATAATGTCCTCATTCACTCTATGGTTGGATAATGGTTTAACGTTTTGCAATACGTATTCCCGGTCAGGAAGGTCCAGTAAAAAATTCCCGGAAGGCTTTAACAGGCGATAGGCTTCGCGGAGAATTTTTTCATTTTCCTTCTCTTGAACAAAATACCCGAAACTACTGGCCATAATGATGATGATGAAGAAGCTTTCAGATAAAAAGCCGATGTTTCTGGCATCACCCTGGACAAATGAAGTATTCAGTTTTTCATTCCCTGCTTTTTTCTTACCCACATTGAGAAGGTAGTGGGAATAATCAAGTACTGTAATTCTCCCAAAACCTCGCCTGGCAAGCTCTAAGGAATGTCTCCCCTGTCCTCCGCACATGTCCAGGATTGGAGACATTTTTTTTGAACTTTTGAGCTTCTGTGAACCTATAAACTTTTCAAGAAAATTAACTTCCTGCTTGGTGATTTCATCATTGCATACTGACCTTGCATCAGTTAAAAGATACAGTTCATCAAA
>JAUWIR010000203.1 GCA_030605265.1 Pseudomonadota bacterium
CACACAGGTGCTTCCTCGTGTAATATGCAATATAGGCGCTTTATTATTCAATGTGATCGAATACCGGAAAAGTGATTACGGCATACTAATCTGGCAGGATGAAAACACCACCCTTGATCCTTTAAAGACGCTTTTTAATAGAATTTCCGTTGATGGCGTCAAATTTTGGGAGCCCATGTATCTTCTCTTGGCATCTTGTCCATGTGCTGATGGATGTGAGGGATGTACTTATGGTATCGGGGGTGGATGGGCCATACGATAAAGATAGGGCGACCAGGTGGTTAGGGTACTTAACCACCGGCAACAGAGGTGAAGTGGACAGATTGTGCAGCAGGCGTGTTTCAGGTGGCTTTGCGCATCACAATGACCTTATAGATTTATTTAACATCCTGGTCAAGGACAAAGACAATGTAATAAATCGGCTGTTTATGGGAAGATTAGGCATTGGGAATAAACATTTAGCTCGTTTTCGCTTTATGACGGAAGGTGAGTGCGAGAAATCACCAAATGCCGGCGGTTTTTACAATATTGTTAACAATGTAATAGCTATTAGACCCAAATATGACGAGCTTACAACCTTAAATATTATTGGACATGAATACGCTCACAACTGGCAATTCAAAGGCGGCACATTAGAGGCTTTCAATACCAAGTATTATGGAGGTCTTTTACTCCTTGAGGGTTTTGCCGAATGGGTCGCTTATAAGATAATGGGATTCTATGCTTCGTACCCATCCATGGACCAAATCGATAAGCGCCGGCATGACGAATATGGTGAAGGATTCGATCTGTTTCTCTGGATAGAAGAGCATTACGGTGTCGAAGGGATAATGAACTTTGCAAGCAGCCGTCCCCCTATACCCTTAGAGGAACTTCTTCGCAGTAGCGGCCTTTTAGACGTTATTGAACAAATATCAGGCGAGAGAAAAAAATGGCCCACTGACATAGAGGATTTTAGCCAAAAAACTTCCTCAATGAACTCTCACTAATATAGAATCCAGCTAGTTATTTATTCTATTATAACGCTTTGAAATTAATATGATAGGTTCAATGAACGCTCTTGATATTTTTATTATTTCCGGGATTGCACTCAGTATTATCTATAGTTTCTTTAGAGGGATAATCAAAGAGGTCTTTTCTGTTTTAGCTATTGTAATTGGCCTCGTGGTAGCAGCAAGAACCTATCCTTTGCTGGTTAGGCCTATAAATGAGTTAGTTCATAATTCCCGGTTAGCTGGTATCCTTGGATTTCTGGCTATTTTTTTCTTATTAAGTTTTTCTATAAGTCTGATTGGGAAGAATGTTCGGAAGTTATTAAAAATAATGTTTTTGGGTTGGATAGATCGTTTAGGGGGCGCTATTTTCGGGCTGGTTAAAGGGATAGTTGTTGCTTGTGTTATTATCATGCTGCTGGTCGCTTTTTTTCCCCCGGATACTCCTTTTCTGAGGACCTCAAAGGCAACTCCATTTATCATCTCTTTCTCTACCTTCCTAATCCATCTTATTCCGGTAGAACTTAAATCTACCTTTCACCATAAACGAAAACAACTTCTAGATTTTTGGCAAAAGAAATACTTTAGGAATCAATATGGGAAAGATAAAACTTTTGGCCAAAAGGGCCCCCCTGATAATATTCAAGATTTAAAAGAATATGAAAAAAATCGTAACCATTCAGTTCCCTCAACTCCTCCCCCTTGATGGGGGAGGCTTGGGTGGGGGTGAATAAAGCATCCACCCTCCCCTAACCCCGGGTATCGAGGGAGGGGGCCTGAATGGTTACGGAAAATCAGGCTGAAAAGAGGAAAAAGGGGCCACTCAATAAGGAAGGCACACAATAAGGAAGGCACTAAACCTAAAAAATGAAAAAGTCTTATTTTATTTCCATAATTTTTATTTTAATTTTAGGGGTTCTGGCTTTAGGTGCAGTAGTACTATACCGGCCAGGATCTTTCTTTAAAAAGGTGCCTATACAAGGATATGTATTTATCTCTAAAAAAAATTCGTCTTTGTTTAAAGGCACAGTGAAGGAGAGAGCCGGTTCTAAAAAAGAATTTTTTTCCGCCTCTAATGAGGATTGGAAAAAGAAGCATCCCTTGGTTGGCGTTGAAGTGAGGGTGTTGGGGAAAGAACTTAAGGCCACAACTGATGAAAAGGGCTTTTTTGAAATACGTGATCGTAAATACAACCTGAAAAAGGATGTCCTGGTTATAGAAACAAGGCAACATGGCCGGATAATAGAATATCCTCTGAAATCCAAAACGGGCCTTGAGCATAATTTTGACAAAGTCCTTCATATTGTCAATATCAAAGAAGATGGGCATGTTGAGGTGATGTATCTAAAGGAAGATGATTATCCGGAAAAAAGGGCAACACTGCCTGTGTTAATGGTTCATGGATTTGGCCCTGATTTCGGCCCTTTTAAAATACCCTTGGAAAAAAAGAAATGGAATCAACCTAAAGGAATGTTTGAAAAAGACCAAGATTTGAAAGGTTTTGATTTTTTTCTCTTTGAATACTTTGATGATCAAGATATTGTCCAATCTTCGAAGGAGTTGTCCTGGGCTATCGAGCGGTTGGGCAGGATCTATGAGCAAAAAATTGTCCTTTTAGCTTTTAGTATGGGAGGATTAGTTTGCAGGCATTACCTTGTCAGTGATTGGTACAATGAGGGTAGCATCGAAAAATTGTTGATGGTTGGCACCCCGAATCATGGGTGTGATTTAGCTTTAGTACACTTAGACATGGACCTTGAGGACGGAGACGGCACTGCCTCAGAGGAAATTATGGTCGATAGTGATTTCTTAAGGGCCTTGAACAATAAAGCCATAAATAGTTCCCAAAAACAAAAATATCGTATTAATGGTCAGTTACAAGATTACCGGGGCTTAAACCCTGAGATTGATTATGCCATTATTGCAGGTGAAGTTACCCGGAAAATTAAGGAAGGGTTCAGAGAAACTAAAAAAAGTTTCATGGGGATAATATATGACATCTTTGATTTTTTTGATAAAATTTTCTCTGAGGTCCTAGGTGAGGGCCTCGACAAAGATCAGCTTTTATGGTTTTTTGAAGACTTAACTAGAGAGGCCGGCAAACCCCTGGAAGAAATAATTAATGGACTTCCACCAGGCGATTTGATAGTCACTTTGGAGAGTGTAACAATTGAAGGTGTGCCTTTGGTAACTATTCCTTATATTCATGGTTATTTGATTCTTCCTGAATACTAAAGACATAAGATATTTATTGATCAAAAATTTTTTACTAAAGGGAGTATTGGATAAAGAACTCCGGAAGCCCCAAGAAACCCCAATACTAACTTAATAGGAGATCTTACCTTATGTTGGTTTTTCAGACAGCTGGGAAACATATAGAAGCCGGATGTATAAGGATTGGTATTAAAGATCCGAAATGGCTGTACAAAGTTGTCATGGAAATCAATAATTATTTGCCAAAAGATTGGCGGATGACGCGCACTGAAAATAATTTCAGGATTCAGGTCGTAGCTGAGCATATGGCGGCATTAGTGGGGTTTTGTTATAGATGCACTGATGATGAAATAATTCAAGTTATTGATACTATATTAATTAAACACTATTTTGACACAATTGATGCCAAGGTTATCTTAAATGATCCCCACCAGAAGATAACGCAGGAAGTCAAAAGGGACAATCCAGGCCTTCTTATACCAAACCTTTACTTCTTTTATCCCTGTCCTGATGGCTCTATCAGCCCCTTATTCGCCAGGCAGTATGAGAAAATAAAAAAGGGAAAGGATGGCAAAAAGGTTGATGATCAGTTTCACCGCATACATCCGCTCACCAAAGCCGGATTAGACATAGAACATTTTCGCTGGGTTCGGTGGGCCATTAACGGCGATGTAGAGTTGGTTGATGCAGTTGATCCTACTTACCATATAAAAAACTATTGGGATATTCCACTACTCAAGGATACATTAGAAAGAGGGGGCCGGAAGTATTACATTGACCAATATTGGAAAACTTTGAATAAAGCCCGGATTGTTGCCCCTCAACAGGCTGAAAGAGCGCCCTCGCCTTATGAGATAGAGTATAAATTTTTAATTCCGGGGAGTGAAGAAGATGCCTATGCGCTGTTTAATCTAATCGAGGAGGAGTTTAGCCAAGATGGTGTCGCCATTGAGGGATTCAAGATTTACAACCCCATTGACAAAAAAGCCAAAAATCAAGTTGATGTCTATTTTGACGATGAAAATTTAACACTTCATGCTATGGGCGCATCTTTTCGATTAAGGAGAAAAAAGGGGGACCTTTGCGTGACCTTAAAAAAGCGGCTTCCTGCAGCAAAGAAATACACGGATGAAGGGCTTTATGAAAGAATAGAGGAAGAGTCTGTTATTACTCTTGCACAAGCAAAGAGTTTACTTCTTGGCGAAGCAATTAATGTATTGCCTTATCGTTTAATTTCTTATATAGCGCCTGGTTGTGGGAAACTTAGCCAGAAATTAAAAGTGATAAATGACAGGAAAATTGTAAACTTGGAAGATCCAAACCATCGGAAAGCGGAACTATGTCTTGACAAGGTTATCTATAAGATTAATAGGAAAAAATATGGGCCGTATTTTGAAATAGAAATTGAAAGTAAGGGTGCGGAGAGGGAAAAGATCCGAGGCCTGGCCAATTATATGGAAGAGAGCTTTGGGCTTACTGTTTCAAGACAATCCAAATATGAGCGAGGCATTTCATTGATTAAAACCCTTGAGGTTCCAAAAGAGAAAAAATCTGTAATAATTGATACCGACTGTGGTGTAGATGATGCCCTGGCCCTGATTTTTGCTTTGAAATCTCCTGAATTAGATGTGAAGGCTATCACTACAGTCTCAGGGAATGTTCGTGTAGATAAAGTTATCCCCAATGTTTTTAAAGTACTTAACGCCTTGAATCTTCAGTCCCCACCCCTAGTCGCTAAAGGAGCTGATAGTCCAATAACGAAGGAGAAGAAGCCTATCATTGCAGACTCTGTCCATGGGGAAGATGGGCTAGGTGATTTTATTTCTACTTTTAGTGGAGAAGTTGATAAGAATACACCTGCGTGGAAAGTAATCTGTAATCTGGCTCGTCAGTATCCCAAACAAATTACCCTGATTACCATTGGCCCATTGACAAACCTGGCTTTAGCTATTCAAAAAGATCCTGAAAGTGTTCATTTTCTGAAAGAAATAGTCGCCATGGGAGGCGTCTTTTTTGATATTGGCAACGTTAATCCTGATGCGGAATTTAATGTGGCTGCAGATCCGGATGCAGCTCATGAGGTTGTAAAATTTTGTCGAGATTCATGCCTTAAAACGCCAATTGATAGCAAAGGGGAGAAGGTCGTTTTGCCTCAAAAACCAACTAAGGAAGATTATAAGCGAATCGTTGCTTATCAGGATCTTACCCCTCCGGAAAAAAGAGTTCCGCTTACCTTTGTAGGCCTTGATGTAACCCATAAAGTTCTTTTGCGTAGAACAGCTCTAAAGCGAGCTATTAAAGCCCATGACGGGAATAAGCTCCTTAAATTTATTAAAGGTATTTCCGAAAAATACATGAATTTTTATGAGGGAAATGAAGGGTTGCCTGGGTGCTATCTTCACGATCCCTTAGCTGTGGCTTATGTAATAAATCCAGCTTTTTTAGAGATAAAGAAGCACATAATTCGAGTAGAAACACGCGGCCAATTTACAAACGGTATGATTTTTCCGGATGACCGCCCTACTCGCAATCCTGAATGGCGTAACCCGGCGGAGGAGGTCATTGGTATTGCCAAACAGGTGGAAAGGGAAGCATTTGAAGAGTTTTTTTTAAGAAAGATTTGTGAATAAGGTTTATTTCTAAATCTAATATTTTAATTAAACTGATAGCCAGGAATTTTTATTTTTTTTATGCGGCTTTCCGGGTGGCCTAAGTACAGTCGCGGGAATAACACGGCCACCAATAAAGCCCCTCACCCCGGCCCTCTCCCCAGAGGGGCGAGGGAGAAGGACGGGGTTGCCCTTGTGCTAACCTGTCACGTATTTACCGTGCGATGTGTACTAAGTCAAGGGGTGACCCCTCCTGGCTCTCCTCTAAATTCACATTAATTACCGTTCGGAGGATTTATAATGGCTGTAACAAAAGAATATATAAAATCAGAAATAAATTGGTTTAATTCAGAACTGCGAAAATTAAAAGAGAACCTTGAGGAATGGTTAATTGAGCTAGGCCATCAAATATCTGTTGATGAAAAAGAAATCACAAATATTGAGGATTTGAGTGGTAATTATACAACAACGGATTATACTTTTTTAATTGATAATGAATTAAGAGTAATCTTGCATCCATTTGGGATTTGGCTAATAGGAGCCAAAGGAAGAATCGATCTTATTGGTCCGTCAGGTAAAGAAAAATTAATTTACCTTCTTGCAGAAGGTCCGGGTATAAAATCAGAAACAAAAAATTCTAGCGGTAACGTTATTAAAAAGAGACACCATAGATATTTCGATAATGTAGATACTGATGGTTGGTATTGGTACGACGATAGCTCCTATCGTAAGGTGGAAAAATTTAGAGAAGAAATGGTTTCACCTCTGTTGGAGCGTTTGCAATGAATAGTTATGGTGTTAATAATATCTTTTCAATATATGAATATTTGAAAGATTCGATTAAAGTTACACGTAGAACTATTATTAAAAGCAAAGGTAATTTACATAATAGGACTGTATTTTTTGCCGAAAAACCAGATTCTACATTGAAAAAGATGAATTTTGTAGAAGATGAAATAGAAGATATAATTATTCTCTCCTTATTCGCTTCATTTGAACGTGAATTGAGAATTTCCATTCAGACAATATTTGAAAATAATTTTACAAAGATAAGTAATACTCATAAAAAAATTTGTTCGATAGCCATTAAAGATATAGAGCGTTGGCCTGTTAACGATATGGTAGATTTATTAGATGATATTGTTGATGTTAATCTTAGAGGAAGAGTAAAACAAATTTACGAATATAGAAACTGGGTAGCGCATGGTAAGAATATAAATAAAGTACCGTCAATAAAAACAGATCCAAGAACAGTTTATACTGTATTATCTGATTTCATTAATCAGGCAACCAATGTAATTTAGTAACTCCACTTCGCTTAACGTAAGCGAACAAAAAGCGGAAATCAATTTTCAACCGGCTTTGTTAAGTGGTAAAGACCTTAAGGAGTTGGGAATTCCCGCGGGCCCTGTTTATGGTCAAATTCTTTGTGAGGCAGAACAAAAGCAAGCCCTTGGGGAGTTTAAAAATCGTGAAGATGCATTATTATGGTTAAAAAAAGTTGTAGATGGCTGTGTGAGAAAATTTTAACTATATATATTTATAAGGAGGTGCATCTTTGTAGCTCATTACATTTAATTAACCTGAATTTGGAGAGCATTATGGAAATTCATCAAGACCCAAACAAAAAGTTTATCAATCCTTATACATTTATTCCAATAAGTGAATCCCCATTAATAGACC
>JAUWIR010000570.1 GCA_030605265.1 Pseudomonadota bacterium
AAAAGTAAGATCTAATTTTTCTTCAACAAAGCTTCTATCCGGTAATTCAATGAAAAGCTTTAATGTTTCCAGAGTAGAGTCCACTTGCAAAGAAAAATAACCTGGTTCATTATTGTTAGGATCATCAAAGGTATGATTATATCCGTTCTCATAGGTGAGAAATTGCAGGTTGCTGATTCCCTCTTCGCTATCCCGGGAACCATTACTGTTTTGATCAAAATATATATACCCGGTTATTTCTTGGAGGGGCTGAATTTCAAAAATAATATCCAAGCCGCCCAGGTCATGTTCCCCAACCTTTACTAAAAGAGGGTTATCTTTGTTATTAAGCTCCATACCACTTACAGGATCAAAATAACCGGCATAAATGTAAAGATCTCTTTCCTCTCCTTTTTGGAAGATAAGGGTATATTCGCCATCCTCATTAGCAGTGGCGGACATTTTTTCATTAGTGTTTATATATGCATAAGGAGCGCTATATAAGTCTCCCCCTATTTCGTCTATGAGGACTTTACCGGAAAATTTCACAGTTTCCTGAAGAAAAGGAATATTATGAGTGATGATGCCGTCTATTGCTTGCGATGGTTGCACCGAGCCTTTATACTCATAAAGCACCTCATCAAAGTACCAGGAGGCATATATTTCAATGGTATTATGGGCAGGTACTCTTACCGAATAAGTACCATCATAATTAGCATATGTTTCCACACTTGAAAATTTTAAGAAGCATGACGGAGCATTTTGTATCTTTTGTCCGGCTGAATCCACTAATTGAGCTATTCCTTTTATGGTTACAAATTTGGCTATATCCTTTAAATAGATATTCCCCACCTCTTGAGAGGTCTCAACAGGAGCTTGCGTATCCGTATCAGCATCATAATTAACTCTTTTTTGGGCCGTCAGCTTTCTTTGTAAGCCGGAATCAGCATCAAATTTCCAATACTCTACCTTTAAATTTACCCTCTTTCCTTTCCTGGCTTTTAGTTTAAATTGCCCATATTCATCAGTATAAGTATGTCCCCCAAAATTATCATATACATCAGCGCCACTTAAAACCTTCTGATTTTGACTATCAATATCCAAATAAACAGTTCCGCTAATTTCAGAAAATTCTAAAGAGAAATCTTGCCGATATAAAGGCACCTTGACTATTGTTGAATGAATTAAACATGAACGATTCGGGTCCGGGACCTCTGAGGTATCTATGATCTTATAAAGATTAGGGTCTATATCCGGATAAAGTTTTATTCCGGCATCCTTTCTCACTTGAAGATGAAAATAGCCGTCATCATCGGTAATAAAGCTATTTGACCCTTCATAATCAATTCCTTCAGCTACTACTTCAATCCCCGGAGCAGGCTGATTTCCTTCACTATAGACAAAGCCCTCAATACAAGCCGAGGTTATCACCGGCCAATCTACATTCCACCAGCTAAAATGACTAGCTTGCCCAACAGCATAAAGAACATCTTCTCCATTCTCATCTTTTATCAATATTAAATCCGCATATAAGGGCTCGCCGGTATCATTTTCGGCCCTTTCCCATATTCCTTTTTCTTCATTGTAGCTGTACCAGGGGATCTGTCTTAGCCCTTTATTGTACATAACCATATATTTTTGCTGTAAACCAGGGGGTAATTGCACTTTTATAGTCATATCAACATCAGAAGAAATGGATTCATTAGTATTGGGATCTTTTAAATCAATATTCATAAAAACCACAGACTCAAGGCCAACTTCCGAATCGGAATCTTCTTGGGTTGAATAGCGAACCTTCTGTAGTGATTGAGTCTCTGCTGCCTCTTGATCAATAGCCCTAAAGCCGCCGGGGAAGATTTTCTTTTCTATAGTTGGATCACCATAGGTAATTTCAGCGATATAAGAGGCATTGCCTGCCGTAAACCCTTTATATCTTGCATTTTTTGCCACGTTTGAAAATAGACTTGAAACATTAAAACTCACCTCAATTCTTTTATCCGGAGTAAATAAGGTTACAGAGTCACCTTTTTGCCTGACCAAGCCTTTTACATTTATAGTATCCCGGGTTACCTTTACTGAAGCTGATACTCTCTTTAAAGAAATATCAACTGTAGATGTCCCCGGTTTAAAAATTAAGGTCTTTTGGTTCTTGGCATATCCTGAGGCAACAGCAGAAAGAACAAGCTCTTCTCCATTGTTGGGATCATTAATTTCGGTGATTAAGGAATATACCCCTTCATCATCAGTGGCTGTGCTTATGCCGCGGATAACTATACTAATCGAGGCCCCCTCAATGGGCTCTTGGGTTTGAAGATCGGTTACTTCGCCGGAAACGATCAGGCGCTTTTCTGAATCTATTGCATCAGGATTAGCCTTGATGTGATCGGAGAGGATCTGCTTCATGACTTTAAGGGACAAGGGAAAATCAGTATCTAAGAAATCTTCGTTTAAATTTCCTGCCTTAAATAATTTATTCTGACCATTTATTTTCCAAGCAGCGGAATTAAAGAAGTTTTCATTGTTATTTAATCTGACGTTTTTAGCTAAGACGGCAATTTTACCCATTTTTTGTTTTAAAGCCGTATTTTCTTTCTCCGGGATTTGATCCAATTGAAAATCAGGGTCCAAATCAATGGCCAGACGCAAAGCCTTTTTTTGTTTTTCAATCATTGTTTTACTAAAAATACCTTTTTCTCGAACCCGATGATATAAAAAACTGCTTATAGGGGTTAAATTTAAGGTGATATTACTATCAAGATAGCCGACATTCGATAGCACCAATTTATTCGGCGCGTTAGTGTCTTGATCAATCCCTCCATCATTTGGGTCTAATTCAACAATAAGAGGGCCTGAATAATTATTAATAGTTATTTGGTATGTTCCGGTATTATCGGAGATGTCCTCACCCAATAGGTTATCATCGGGGTCTTTGACTTTTAAGTGGGCCCCGGTTACTATACCATCATAAATGATCCCGGTAAGGGTGAATGATGTATCAGTGGTCTGTGTCTCATCCGGCTCTTGGGTCGGCTCACTACTGCTGCTTTTGCTACTGTCTCCACCTCCACACCCGGAGATTAGAATCATGAAGGCTGCTAAAAGAGCAATAAAAAAATGAAGGGTCTTGCTTTTCATAAAATACTCCTCCTAATAGTAATAGCATTTACTTAAAATAATGAAAATCTGAGACAAATCGAAGACATCAAATGAAGATACGTATTGTTCTATTATAAAAATTTTTAGTTCTGAAATTTATTTTCATCATCAAACTTTTGGCGCTTTA
>JAUWIR010000447.1 GCA_030605265.1 Pseudomonadota bacterium
AGTTGCCCCTTGAGGTATAAGTATTCTCGATGAATATGCCGTTCGTGTGCGCGGTATATCAGAAGAGCAGATAGATCATATTACTGCCCAAGAGTTAAAGGAGATGCATCGTCGCCTCAACCTTTACCGCGGTAATCGGCCTTTTCCTGAAATCCGGGATCGCACGGTAATTTTGGTAGACGATGGTATTGCCACCGGGGTTACAGCCCGGGCAGCGATTCAATCCATCAGACGTCAAAAGCCCAACAGGATTATCCTGGCCGTGCCGGTTGCTCCTCCCGAGACAGTAACCAAATTAGGCGCTCAGGTTGATGAAGTGGTTTGTATCATAACACCACCTGACATGAGGGCTATTAGTCTTTGGTATGATAATTTCCAACAGACTACTGATGAAGAGGTAATTGCTCTCCTTGATTGCTCATGGGGGAAAAAGAGAATCGGAAAGCCGGGGAAAGAGTAAGATAAGCTATCTTTCCCATCCCACCATTCATGTTGATTCTGCAAATGATCATGTGGCATTTGTTAGAGGATGTCTTTGGCTGGGTAGCTATTTTGATGGTAAGCATTATAACCATGGTGCGGGATATTCACCTTCTTGATCCTGCTCTTTCCCTTCTTATTGCTGTTTATATTTTATGGAAGGCAGGAAAAAATAGTAAGAAGATCTTAATGATATTTTTACAGCGAGTTCCGGAATCTGTTTACCCATCATCAATTCATTCACTTTATTCATTTTTTGCCATTAAAATAACCGATACAACAGGGAAAAGAATTAAATATTATTGCGTTGAAAACATATTATACGAGGAGATACTTTGGATGAATACTATAACCAGGGAAGAATTGAAGGAAATGATAGATAAAAAAGAGGATTTTGTCCTCATTAATGTTTTGTCAGAAAATAGTTTTAGAATGGGGCATATAAAAGGGTCAATTAATGTTCCTATAGAAGATCTGAATTTTGAACAAAAAGTGGCCGATAAAATCCCGATAAAGGACAAAAAAATAGTTGCGTACTGTGCTAGCTTTGAATGTGCAGCTTCCCCTGAAGCTGCCGGAAAATTAATAAAAATGGGTTATAAAAATGTATATGATTTTGAAGGCGGTATCAAAGATTGGCAAGAGGGTGGCTATCCCATTGAGAAAAGCTAAAAGTGTGGGTCAAAAAGGGAGATTTTTAGGTGAGTTATTTATGAAGTTGAGCTTTGGGAACGTGAAGCATTCAGGAAGTTACAAGCCGATCATAATTTAGTCTTTCTCGATAAGCCGTTAACTGAAGATACTATCGGTCAGCCTATGGATGCTGAAATCATTTCAACCTTCATCTACTCGCAACTTAGTACTGATATTACACCCCACAGTGCCTTTAATACTAAAGAGGCCGTTCAACGCATTTTGGACACTACTGTGGAGAATATTACTGCTTTTACCCTGGGTAAGCCTCAAAATATTGAAGGAGACAGTCTTTCTGTTTAAACAATAACATGGCCGAGCATCTTATTTAACTTGACCATAAAACACTCATAATTACGATAAAGGATGGTTTGCAATCCACAAAGATTGGCTCTTTCAATGTTTCCCTGATCATTTTAAACAAAGTTCTTTGCTCCCATCTATAACCGTATACAATGTTTCACTGAGTTCTTTTATCTGATAGGGTTTGGCAAGAACAGCATCAAACCCATACTGTTTAAATTCGGACATTACAGGATCATGAGAATATCCGCTTGAAACTATGGCCTTAATGCCGGGATCTATGGTTCGAAGCTTCTTGATGGCTTCTTGTCCTCCCATACCCCCCGGTATGGTCAAATCCATAATTACTGCATCAAAAATATGTCCTGATTTTTGCGCGCTTCTATAGGCTTCAATAGCTTCATCACCATCCGGAGCAAGCTCAACCTCATAGCCTATACAGCTCAACATCTCTGCCAGCATCTCTCTGACCATCTGCTCATCATCCATAACCAGGATTTTTCCTTTGCCTGCATAAAGCCTTTTAGGGGCAATCCTTTTGGCTGGTATTTCTTTATGAGAAGCAGGAAGATAGAAAGAGAAGGTTGTTCCAACTCCAAGCTTTGATTCCGCGGTAATATGCCCCCCATGTTTTTTCATGATGGAATAGGTAGTGGCAAGCTCTAACCCTCTTTCTCTTTCTTTGGGAGTAAAATATGGATCAAATATTCTTTGAAGATATTTCGCTGGTATACCCGGCCCTTGATCTTGTATGGATACCTTTACATACTCTCCTTCTTTAAGAGGCAAGGCATCTTTTGGGGCAATCTTTACATTTTCAGCCCGGACTTTTATTATCCCGCCCTCCGGCATGGCTTGATCAGCATTGATAATTAAATTGCCGACAGCCTGGGTCATTTGTCTTTCATCGATTTCCACCTGCAGAAGATCTTTGGGCAAGGAATATTCACACCTTACCTTGGAGCCCCTCAAGGAAAATTTACCTGTTTCTTTTAAAAATTTTGGAGTAGAAACGGTTTGCTTAATCGGTGCGCCCCCCTGGGAGAAGGTAAGTAATTGGCGGACCAAATCCCTGGCTTGAAAGGCGGCTTTTTCTGCTCTGATCAGTGCTTCAAAGGATTTATCCTTCGGCTTTATAGAGAGTTTTAGAAGAGAAAAACTGCCGATAATGGAAACTAAAATATTGTTAAAGTCATGAGCAATACCGCCCGCCAAGATACCGAGAGATTCGAGCTTTTGCGCTTTGAGGACCTCCTTTTCCATATTATGGCGCTCTGATACATCACGAATAATCCCCATGATAGCTTTCTCCCCTTGGTATTGAATGCTTGCGGTGGATACTTCTATATCCCTGATAATCCCGTCTTTTCGTTTAAGCTTTGTTTCACATCCGGAATAAGTTTTTCCGTCTGCCAGAAGACAGCACGGTTTATATCTTTGGTCCCTTAAAACTTTATCATCAGAGACCAGTATATTCTGTACCGGCCTATTGACCATTTCTTCGATCGCCAAGCCGGTAATATCCGCCATAGCTTGGTTGGCAAACTTACACAGCCCCTCTTGCACAATAATTATGCCGTCCTTGGCCTGATTAACTAAGGCTAAATACTTTGTGTCCGCCTCTTCTTTAGCTTTGCGCAACTCCCTCTCCATTTGCCTGCGTCTGTTGATAATGAATTGGGCATACCCTCCAAAAATAATGATGCTGCTTATGACTATCAAGCGCATCCATATTTCATGAGAATCAGGGGTAAAAATCTGTTTCATAAGAGTACCCTTGTGGAACAGAAAAACATGCACCATGGACTCAAGGATCCAATAGAAAGCTCCACATAAGATTCCAACCAAAAGAGGCAAATCTATTATGTTTGTATTTTTATCCTTTTTGAGCATTTTTCCCCTTCGTTACCTTATGCAATATTTCACTTATTTCTTTTATTCATAGGGCTTGGTAATGACTGCCCTAAAGCCTTGCCCCTATATTCTGACATAATAATATCATCGGAATAACCGCTGGAGACAATGGCGGTTACCCCGGGATCTATGGTATGAAGTTTCCCAAGGGTTTCTTTACCGCTTACTCCGCCGGGCACTGTCAGGGCCAGGATAACCGCGTCAAAGGCTTTGCCTGACTCCTTCGCTTTTTTATACAGGGCAATGGCTTCATCTACATCCCGAGCAAAGTCAACTTCATATCCGAGAAATTGCAGCATCACACCAGCAGGATCTCTTACCTCCTGCTGATCGTCCATAACTAAAATTTTCACCTGTCCGGTGTAGAGAATTTCCTTAGTTTTAGTTACATGATTAGTTGAAAGTTTTTTCTGAAAGGCCGGCATTATTCCTGATGGTGGTTTAACCGGTGAGGATAATCAACCGGGATCATGGGAAGGTGTGGCAGGTAGATAATTATGAACCTGATATAATCCCGCACTGCCTGTAGAGTGCCTTAAGCCTCCTGACGATCTTCAGCGAATTGGGACAATATCCAATCTGTGGTTAACAATGGCGGCTTTTCGTTTAATCCTGATGTAGGCCGGTAACTGCTCCAGGTATATTCTTCCGGCTCCTTTACCATCCCTGCCCGGCCAGGATTGAGCACCACATATCGACACAGCTCCAGAAGATAGCTACCTTCTTGCACGAGTCGACATCCTCAAATATCGGCAAACGTAGGACAAACAAGGCGGGCGCAAATTTACGCAATATTTGCGTAAATTTTGTTTCATTTCTATTCATTTGGTGGTATAATAATAATTAGCCGAAGGTGTTATGGACTTTGTTGATGCTGCTCAAAGTAAGAGATTATAGCGAGTAGATAAACAAAGCCTGTA
>JAUWIR010000128.1 GCA_030605265.1 Pseudomonadota bacterium
AAGGGTTGAAATTGGTAGATTACATTTAACAAATTTTCCGATACTTGTCCACTATTATTTAATATTTATAATATTTTTAATATTTGCACCAAACTGAACCAGTCCCAATTTGCCTTCACCATGCAATATTTATGAGGTGTTTGAAAATGGCCCTCTAACGCCGCTCATATCAAGGGATAAAAAGGGTATCCGTTGGGAATAGCCCCGCTCTGGAAGGGGTTTGCGACTTAGTCAACGTGGCTCCGCGAAGCAATGTCTGAGAGCGCATTATTATGGTATAGAATAGCGGTGGAACTACTAAGAAAATCAAAGAATCATACAATTATCGCCGCAAATGATGAGGAAATTCAATTCGATTTCTCCCCACCGGTTTATGTTGTAAATAATCGATTTGATTTTGTTCAAAATATAATGGCCAGCTGAACCTCTATATTTATATTCAAACTTTTCCAGCTTGATTTCAGGGCCAATAATTGGCTTATACCACCCATTATTTTTAAATCCTATATACGTAAAAGTAGATCATTAAAGACAATAATGATAATAAATACAGTCAACTAGAAAGACGACCAATTTAACATGCCTATAAATATCTATACATCAAAATAGTAGTGACAGATTGCTCATATCAGTACATGGAAATAGTAAGCATACCAAAATGGAAAATCATAGAGCAATTTTTATTATTTTTTAATTTATGAGTTTTTTTTATTTCCAAAGAATTTTCTCATATAACAAAAAAGTTTTTTAGTCTTAAATATTGTTTGGCTTTTGCTCAAGGTAGATACAATTTCAGTGTACAGATAAAGACTATAATCGACCAAAATGATTACTATATTGCTATACAGATAATATGGTTTTTAGAGATGTCCCTGGAAGCATTTTTCGATTATTACCTTTAAAATTTGTGCGCCATGACCAAGTCGTAGGCGGTTGCTCCTTTTGCTTACGAGGTATTTGAGGTAAACATCAAAAACCAGTATGACTTCTGAATTTGGCCTTCAAATCATCTCGGCGAGTTGGACATGAAACGTACCTGGAAAAGTCTGATATTATATTTAAAGTATAGTTTATTATGACATTTGTCTCTTTATTTTTTTCCGAAGTCTAAGCTAAATAAAATTTTAGTTTGTTTAGTTTGATTTGTAACTAGCTATTAAGTAAATTAAGTTTCTTATCATTTCAAAATTGGTAACCAATTCTATCAACGTGATGTAGTCCAAATTCGCTTCCGAACCCCTATCCAAGAATTTGTGATGACGTCTTTACCCACGATAACAACTATAAGCAGGTGGAAGTATGAGCATAATTAAATTAGCTAATTTTTTTAATAATTATATTTGAACGCTCTCTATATTTTGTCTTTTTTCTGCTCAAAAAGAATAACATAAATATAAACCTCAAATTATCAGATTACCAAAAACCAATTTATTTATCGCTTTCAAAGAGCCTATTGGTGATCTCAATGTTATGGAATCACTATCTCGTTCGATAAACTTGCCTAGTGCAATTGTATCTTCATTGTTATTTAACCCTATCACTGCTCCCTTTATTATGAATTTATCGCTTATATCAATATATTCATCATTATAAAAAGATTTAACATCTTTTATATTTAATATATACTCTTTCGCAATATCTCCAGCAAAATAACTTTCAAGCTTCTTCACTCTATATCTAACTCTTTTTTCTCTATTTCTGACATTAACGTTTGACGAAACACTGATACGGTTAATACTAAAATTTTTTACTTCATTAAGAATGTGTTCAAGTTCATGGCCTCTTTGAGTTGCTATTATATGATCAGGTTTTATTTCATTTATCTTACAAAGCTTTAACTTTTTCCCTGCTTCTCCGGAAACAAATCCTGTCGTATCTATAATTGTAACCTCAGCTTTGCATTTGCACATATCAACCATTCTTTTGGTTCCGCTTATTATAGAAGTAACATGTTCTGATGCATTCACTGATCCAATAAATAACATCTTATCAAAATAAAAATTATTCAAATCAATTAAGTTTTGAAAGATTTTCATGCAAATTGTTCCTGCCAGACCAAGAGAAGACTGCCCAATATCAGAATCAACAAGACAAGTATTAATGTTTTGTGATAATAATTCCTTTAGTAAATATTTTGATAAACAGGTCTTTCCTGTATCACTTGCACCAATTAATAAAATAATCCCTTTATTTTTTATCAACTTTGTGAGAATTATTTCCCAATCAGATTTAGGAATAATATTCATTCATTTATCTTTTTTCAACCTACCTTTTTCTTGGTTCAGTTAAAAAAAAATTTAGTCTAAAAAACCCAAATTTAAAATATTTTGGATCAATTGCCAATTCGCTCTAATAGATAGGTAGTTTTCTGAAGCAATCCCACTATGTTCCCGACTGAAATATTTATATTTTGAGATAAGGTTTCCGGATTTTCTCCCTTTTTATAAGCCAAAAGCATAGCCGACCGATAAAGGTCCGGTCTTGGAGCAAGTATTCCAAATCGAAGTATCCTTTCCTCTGTCCTGATCAAAAGAGACTCCATTTTTTCATAGACTGGCGTAAATTCCCGGATATAATCTTGCAGAAACTCCATCCCCTGAGAAAGGTCTGTATTTGAGAATTCCACGAATCCTCCTGTCCAAGCAAAAGAGAGAACCGGATTGTCCTGGGGCAAAAATTTCTCCCTTATACATTCTGTTAATAAGTATGGGAATTTTAAACCTGTCCTTAAAGCCAAAAATCCATTTTTAGTAAGATGTTGTTCCTGATCAACCCATTTAAATTCTTGAAAACAACTAAGATAATATTGAAAATCCAGCTTAAGACCTATTATGCTTCTTGGTAACCACTTTTGCATTTCATAATATTCGTCCAGGAATCTTCGAATCTTACGTGAACCCCTCTTATGGCACAATAAAAAATGGGCACATTCTTTACATGGGAGTTGGGATAGCCTTACTTCTAATGCCTGTTGTTCTTCTTTTAATTGGTTTTCTTTACATTTGAAGGATGAATCTTTTTGTTTATTGACCAGCTCATTCATACGCATCGACAGCCTAAAATGAATATTTATCAATGAAAAAATTGTGCGAACAGATAAAATACAACGAGCCTTGGGTAGTTCTTCACGTAATTCCATAAGCAACTCTTCTACCCGTGATCCTCCTTCCGAAAAATTTTGGTTCGAAAGGAGTGACCGATCCAGTGCCATCTCCGGATCATTGGCTTGGGCTAACAGGCTCAACACTGTTTGACAATCACATCGGAATGTGCTGATTACAGCACTGTGTGTATGAAGCAATAAATCTTTAAGAAGAACCGCACTTGTATTAGGTGTGTGCATTACCACTATACATCCGGTATTGTCAATATCCTCCCGTCCCGCCAACCTTTTTATTGAATTCATCTCCCACTGAGAAATTTCATGAAATTTCTCTTTATGCTGTTGTTGTGATGTACAAAAAACAGCAGTGTGTACTCTAACCATCATTTTTACAGCAGCTTCTATGGTTGTAAAAATAATGTCAATATTATTATATAACAGGAAATGTTCTACCAATTCGCACCACAAGGGATGATGACCGCTATGAAATGGCGCTACTCGCTTAGATACGGCAATGGAAAGAAAAGGATGATCTTTAAGAAAGGAATATCTGTCTAAGAAAGTGCTGATTTGTGGCTCAGTCAATACCTTACCGGCATTATTTATCACTTGAACACATCCATTGACAGCCCAATCACAATCTTTTTCCGAAGGCATAAGGATGATGGCAGGTATCAGGTCTTCTTCTCTCAAGTGGGAGACAAGTTGTTTTATAAAACCGGGGGATCGCACTTTATGAAAGGTTGGCTTGTCTTTCAAGGCACGCTTCACCCTTCCAGCCAGGCGTTTTTTATCTGTGAGTGGCACCATGTCCCAATGGGAAGAAATAAATGCCGGTATCCTTGGCGGATAGGGAAGGTCTATCTCCATAAGTCTACAGGGTCGACGGCGGGCTGTTTCCATCCACGCTGACAATTCCTTAGAGTTTGTGACCGAAGACATTAGAAGCAAAACAGGAATATTCATCGGTAGACATAGCAATATTTGCTCTAAAACAGGCCCTGTTTCAGGATGCCCCAAATAGTGGGCATCGTCAAAAATCACCAGACCGGGAGTAGGTAGACCACCAAGATCAGGCAGATAATCGCTTAAGACCTCCGCTGACCACATGACTACCCGGTTATGCGGTATTTCCCTTTTGTCCACAGACATCACCGATACATCTATATTAGCCAAAGTAGATTTAAGGGAAAAGACCCTAAAAGGGGTAAATGAAACAGAAGGAGCTACATACCAAACAGTCCCATTGCTGATAGCCTGCAATATAATGGCCGAGGCAATGGATACCTTTTTAGACCCTAAGGGAGTTGTAATTAAATAGTTAATTTTGGAATGGATTTGCTTAACAATGTCTCCATAGACCTGCTCACTCGGCAAGTTATGAGTTGGAGCAGAGGCGGACTTATTCAGCAATTTTTTGAGTTTATTGTCTATTTTTCAATCTCTTTTTTTTAATGATATTAAATAAATCGAAAATATAAGCTGAGGTTAAGTTTTATTATTCAAATACTTATTATAGCCATTTGCAATGTAAATAACAAGAACAATTTATTAATTTTTCAGTGTTTTCTTATTTTTTAATTTTATCTGATTTCACCCAAATTTATTACTTAAGTCAGAGTAAAGGTACCACAGCCAAAATGAGTATGTCTTCCGACATGAAGAATAGATGCTAGTTCAAGATAAGGAATAATCGAAAGGGGGATAGGTCCGAAAATTTGTTTCCCTATACAACACCCTGGCCAATTAGAGGGAGCCATCTTAAGATTCTTTGATATAACAGGAACCTGACCGGCTTGTTCCATAACCTCAAAGAACGATGATTGTTCTTTTGGAGTTAAAATATTCAACACATCTTCAGGAGCATTGTATCGGCCTGGTATTAATTGACTTAGGCGATAAATCAAAATTTCCAAAATCCCTTTTAAATTCAGCGTACTATCATACATCCCCTCTTGTATATTTCCCAGCACACTAATAGCGCTCGCAGTTAATTGAATATCCTTAAGACTAAAAGGAGTCAGCCAATCCAGACAAAAGTATACCTTTTTTAATGCTGGATCTAAGTCCAATCCTTCAGTCCATTGGATAGGATTTATTCGCCTTCGAAGATTTAACCTTCCATCATTTACTAAAGGCTTCCATTGTCGTCCTTGGGCTACATACGCTGCATAAATATCAAAATGACCCCATAGTCCATTTCGGCGATTCCATCGAAGATCTGTGGTGTAGCTTGCTTCTTCCATGGCCGGCAGAATGACTCTCAGAAAAAATCCGTGGTCTGCCCAATCCCCGAAGAGTTTGAGTTCCCACAAAATCACCTCCCCTGTCCCATAAGTTAATTTACCAGGGTAAACAGATAAAACTGCCCCAATGGGCCATTCTATTTCTAAAGTATTGGCTTGTTTATTTTTAGCATCACCAACATGAGTATTATTCCGTGAACCCATAGCTTTTTGCCATTGGCTCGCTTGCTTGGTAGGTAGGCTTTGGGCAATAATTGTCCCAAGAACTTGAGAGATCTCTAAAGAGAGGCAATCCGGTAATCGTACCAGGGAGCTATTGACTTTCCATACCAATAGATAACGAATCAGCTTAATGTGTTTGAGAAAAGACAACATAATCAAAAAGCTCATATAATAAATTAATTCGGCCTTGGGGCCAGTTCCAAATATTCCAAGCAGTTAGCATATCTCGCGCAGCCTTATCTAAGCGTTTTAACAATCTGCCCCAATAAAATTGTTTCTCAGTGGTGTCTTCTATGCTCAATACCTCATAAATTTCTTTTTGCTCTTGAGGTCGAATAAGGGTACGAAACACTTCCGCCATCTCCAGCAATCCTAAGAATTCGGTTATTTCAAAAGTAAGTAACCCTTTTCTGTCTAGCTCATGGGGTTTTATGAGTTGATAAGGATTAGAATAGAATCGGACACGCATTCGGTCTAAGGGCAAATTCGCCTCATGATGAATGGCCCTGCAAAGAAGGTCTCCCATCCCAATTTTTTTACCCGATCCTGTTGTAGGAAATATCTGAATAAGACCCTTCAGATCAGGCCCGTGATGGATAACTATATCTTGTATCCATACCTTTATCTTTCGATGTGCTATGGCCAGAAGAAAGCTATTTGTATCATGGATATAAGTGCCAAAGATATAACTTTTTTTATTTCTCTCGTTATTTTGAAGTTGTTTTGGCAACTGATTAACAAAACCCCATATAAGAGCAGCATCACGGGAAAGTGGAGCTAATTTTCGACCCCGATCTCGAATTATTTTACAGGATTGACAATAATCATCTTTATTTGATATACGTGGATAGATCCAGCAGCGTTTGCAAGGCCCGGCTAAAGCCGAAAAAGGCGGCCCGATTTCTTTTTCCAAGGAAACAAAATCGGGCTTTTCCTCAAGATATCGCAAGGTGGCCAATAGTTCGGCGCCGTTTTGACTCCGACGTAACCAATCAAAACCGTTGAGCATGTAAAGCTTTCCGCAATTCGGAATAATTATGGACTACTTTAGGATTGATCCATTGGCCGGGTGTTAGGGGTATACGCCAATTTTGATCAGTTTTTCCAGCATAGCGAGTTGGCCAATCGATAAGAAAACTATCGGGCAAAAGTCTTAACCTGATGCTTCCTAAACCAAGATAGCGGTTTTTACCCATCTTATGAGCAAGATCTTCTTCTAATACCAAGCACCATATCAATCTTTGGAGTTCTTCTTTCTCAAGGTTCCAAAAGCGGACAGTAAAACGGCATTGTGCTTTGGGTAGTATAGCTTTAGAATAGCTTGCTTGGGCTGTGTCTGCTTGGAAGTTTTCCAATTTTTTGACACATGGAGCAAGCGGAGCATGAGGAAAGAGTCTCCACTTTTTATTAATTTGGAGCATAGGGACGGTCCCCTGCGAATTTTTTTGCCATTTGTCCTCCTTATATCGCCACGCTCCGTAAGGATAGGGTACCTTGAACCATGCTGATTCCGGTAATTCGAATAGGCCAAAGCTAAAAGACACCCTTCCCATCAGGGCTTGATTCGGCCCTTTCCCCACAAAGCCGAATAAACTATCCACAGGGTTTAAAAGTCCAACATCTACGCTTGCTTTTTGGGAATCACTGACAATAGAATAGATATGGCGAATCATTCCCTTAAGGCTTTTACTGGGCAGGGCATAGACTTTCCGGGCCTTTCGCAAGTCGGCCTGAGGGGGTGACATAGAGAAAAAATCCCAGCCATTTATTACTTCTCCTGTTTGATCCTCCAATTTTACTCTATATGAAGGTTCTCCGCTTTCTTGTATCATAATAGTGGTTAAAACTTTTGCTTCTATAGCTAAAGTTCCGCAATATCCACCAAAGGAGCGATGGGAAATGAATCCCTGGCTTGCCCTGGGAGGAAACTGAGATACTTTTTCTTTTTTATCAAATATGGAGGGTAAGGATTTTAACACACCTGGTATCAACTCTCCATTTAAATTAAGCTTTCGCCATATACCATCTTGAATCCATTCCTTCGATCCAATTTTGCCGAATAATTTTTTGCCTAATCCCCCCAAACCATCGGGTGAAGTGCTCATCCAATTGATCTCAGTGAGCATAGCCTTAACCCAGCCAAAACCACAAGTCTTTTCTCCTCCTAAAGGAATATCACCCCTTTGAAAATCTTCCAGTAAATGAATCAAAAGAGAAAATGCCTCTTCATCCTTTTGATCAATGTCCTGAATATCAAAACGCAGATGAAATAGCAAGTTATTCCCATAAGCAAAAAGATAGTCAGCCTTAGCCTCCTCAACAGGTTGACCAGTTGAAGGGTCCATCCTTACTCCCTCCATGGACCACCAAGAATGTTCAGGGCCCTGCGGAGCTTTTAGATAAGCATCAGAAAAAAAGACCAATCCCCTTTGCCTTTGTGCACCAAAAAGACGGTTTAACAGGTCGGTTGTTTTCGCCGATTCACCCCATAAAGTTTTAAGCACCTGTGAGGCACGTTTTCTAAAGGCCCCTTTAATGGTAGATCCGGGAATATAGATTTCCCAAAGACCTTGCCCTTTTGAAGAGGGAGCCCAAGACAACATTCTCATGAATACCGTATCATAGGGCTTGCCATACTTACGGGATATTTGCCTCCCGGAAATTCCCCCTGCCCGGAAATCAGTATTGTATGGCTGAACAAGTTCCTGGCGAGTTCGATCACGGTATGCATTGAGAAAAGCAATATGGTTTTCATCATTGGTAATGCTTTTTCGAAGATTTTTTATATTGCTCATATGGTAAAATGTCACACGCCTATGGGTTTCAATAAATTCTTTCCATGTTGAAGCTCTAATGCCCTCTGGGACTACACCAGGATTCCCCCATTGGCGTTCACCAATTTTACCATTAGCTACCATAGTCTTGATGCGTAAATGCTCTTCACGAGTTCTAATCTCCTCATCTACCCAAGGATCACTTCGAAGAAGATTAACCTGACGATCCACCTGCTGATAAAGCTGGGGCATTATCTTTTGACAAGCCTGGCTAATAATTTCAACTAATCTGTCTTCATTTTGAATTTGCTCTGCCAATTGCCCCTCCAGTTCCTTATTCAATCCTAAACTTTCAGCTATCTCAAACCAAGCCTGACTGTCGAATTGCCTATCAGCCTGTTTTTGGCATTGCAAAACATCTAGGACTCGTTTAGCTTTTGGGGCCTTTGCTCCAAGCGCCTCATTGAAAGCAATTTCAGCAGCTTCTCTACCTGGAAAAGATTGATCGATCAGAGGTTGAATCTTATCGAGTAATTTTGGGGAAAGACCATATTTTCCTTTTCCTAATTTAGCCACAGCCGCCTTGGGAAACGTCCAAACTTCTCTTTCACTTTCAGCACACTCCATAAGCCGGATCCCAACACATTTGGGCAAATACTCGACCAGTTTCCTCTTCCAATCTTCAGGATTAAGGATAGGTCCACCTATAACCATCTCTAGCCGCTTACTGATTGGCTCTGGAAGATCTCGCATCGCTTCAACAAGAAAATGTCCCTCAATAGCGGCAAAAGCGGGGACATCCGGATCAAGTTTCCCCCAATTCCACCCCACCATAACCGGATTGGAGCTGTCAAATGTCAAGGAGATTTTTAAATGGTTAGATTTAGGGTGGACAGAGATCGGGGTTTCAGATATTGAAAAAGGAAGATCCATTTCAAGATGACATCGCCCCAAGCCTTTACTTTTCCCGGCGCCGAACCAAAATCTTCCTTCTTTAAGTTCCTGGAGAACATAATAAAGACGTGTTGCATGATCCCCCTTTTTTATAAGTGAATCGTTTACATGCATGACAAAATCAAA
>JAUWIR010000364.1 GCA_030605265.1 Pseudomonadota bacterium
AACACTCATAGATATTCGACCGGAATTGTTCTGTGTGGCCACAATCAGATTTGCTTTTTGGATAAGGCCGTTTTCATCAGTTTCATAATGATGGTAAAGAGTACCCCGGGGCGCCTCAATCACACCAATACCTGAAACAGGGGTCTCCTTAGGAATGCCCCGCAAATCCTTACTGGTAATCTCATTATCGTAAAGGAGTTCTTTCATCCTCTCAGCAGCATAAATCATCTCAATGGCCCTGGCCCAGTAATTAGTAAGTGTATAATGAATAGGTTTCCCACCAAAGGTAGTATAAAACTCCTCATAGGCTTTCTGTGCCTCAGGTGTGGCCATTCCATCAGATACATTCAAACGGGCCAGCGGGGCCACAGAAAAAATACCGCTTTTGGGGCCGTCTATAAAACCCTTCCAGCCAATTGGTTTAAGGTAACAAAATTTCATATAGCTCCATGGTTCAACATGTTCAGCTATGTAGTCCAAATAGTTTTCAGCTGAAAACTTAACAAATTCACTGCCGTCAGGCCCAACAACACGAATCTTTCCATCATAAAAATTCATCTGGTTGTTCTCATCCACCAGACCCATATAATAGGTTTGATGAGTATAGGCATCAGAAGTGATCATCTTTAAATAATCTTGATTTTTTAGGGCCATGTCCTTTAAAATCTTAAGAGTAAAAAGAGCAAAATCCAAGCTATCCTCAGCCAGTTTCTGAAACCCGGGAAGGTCCTCTTTGGCAATGCTTTTAGCTACACCCCCAGGCAAACCAAGGACAGGGTGAACCACTTTCCCGCCAATATAACTGATACATTCCCGAAGACGCCTGCGCATGGAAATAATCCTTATGCCCACGTCTCTTCCAACTTCCGATATTTCGCCCAGTACATTTCTAATTTCAGGAGGCGCATCAGGGCCGATAATAAAATCCGGGCCTCCGAGCACGTAAACATCAAGAGCATGATCTTCCAGCATGAAGACATTATAAATAAGCTCCCGAATCTTCCTGGCAGCAGGAGGAGGTTCAACCTTATATAAATTATCTAGAGCTTTGCAAGAGGCTATATGATGAGCTGTTGAACATACCCCGCAGATGCGGCTGGTGATCTGAGGCATATTTTCAGCTGGACGTCCAATACTGAAGACCTCAAATCCCCGAAGCTCCGGGACCTGGAAATAAGCGCGCTCTACATCACCTTTTTTATCCAAAAAAATCTCTATTTTCCCATGCCCCTCAAGACGCGTTAATGGATCTATGGTAATTTTTCTCTTATTGATCTTGGCCATTGCTCTTATTTTTCCACCCCATTATTTTTACTCTCCACACTATTATTACTCTCTATTCGTTTAACCCGAAGCAAGGATTTGGCTAATCCATATCTATAAAAACTGCCAACAGGATCAGGTATCCCGGAAAGCGCCCTATCAATATCCTCTTCACTCTTTGCCTTTACAGAAGACGCCAGAGCGGAAAGAATTTTCGCCCCCTGATCCCTAACACGAGATGTTGGACCAAAGCAGCCTGTACAAGGCATGTTCCCCTGAATACATCGGGCCTCACACCCTCCCCTGGTTGCAGGCCCTATACAGGCAATTCCCTGAGCCAGGAAACACTTTTCAGGGGCTGGCTGTGTATGATGAAGACGTTTGAACTCAGCAATGGAAAGGTCCTTTGGTTTGCTCTCAATTCGAGGGCATTCATAACAAAGGGCAATATCAGGGGCCAGCACACTCCCTTTTGAAGGAAGTTCTTGAGAAAGGAGCAGGGAAAAGGCTTTTTTCAAAAGCTTTGGTGGAGGAGAGCAGCCGGGAAGGTAATAATCCACATCTACCACCTGATCAAGGGACCGGACAACATTGCGAAATTCAGGCAGAGTTACCTTATGCCCTTTTTCATCATACTGTATTTTGGGAAGAACATTTTCCTTGTTCACCACTGAAGGTGCGCTCTTGTAAAGATACTCCAGGATCTTCTCCCGCTCAAATTGGTTGGCCAAACTGGGAATACCTCCCAGATGAGCACAGGTGCCATAGGCAATAAGGATCTTACTTTTCCTTCGAAGAAGCAAAGCCATCTCCTCTTGCTCTGATGTTCGAAGGGAACCATTAATCATGGTCATTAAAATCGATTGATCAGGCAAGGCCTCTAAATCTTTCCTCTTATAATCAAGGGCAACAGGCCAAAAGACAATATCGATCTTTTCAACAAGATCAAGTATATCTTCAGCAAGGTCCAAGAAAGATTCATCACATCCCCCACAGGAGGCACACCAGTAAAAGGCTATTTTGGGTTTCTCCTTACCCATTTCTTACCACCTTCTCTGAAAGTTCAGGTTTTACCATCTCCATTTCCTTATCCCATTCTTTGAAATGATCAGGAAGATCTAAAGGACCCATCCCTCTTACTTTCTCTAACATGTTATTTACCGCCCATTGCACTTTTTCCCCCTCTGAAGCTGATATCCATTCAAGACGAAGACGCCCCTCTTCAATTCCCATATCTTTGAGCATTCTGCTTAATAGACGAAACCTTCGGAGGGCTTTATAATTACCCTCAACATAATGGCAATCCCCTGGATGGCAACCTCCAATGAGAACTCCGTCCGCACCTTTAGAAAAGGCGTTTAAAATAAATTGAGGGTCTATTCGCCCAGTGCACATTACCCGGATAATACGGACATTGGGAGCATATTTCATCCGTGATATACCGGCAAGATCAGCAGCCCGGTAAGTGCACCAGTTGCAAAAAAAAGCCACAATCCGCGGCTCCCACTTTTTAGAGTTCATCGAATTCTTTTTCTCTTCTTCCTTCACTGTCTTTCAAGCACCCCGTTGATCTCACAAAAAATTTCTCTATCTTCAAAGAGTTTCTGCTTTATGCTCCCTGAGGGGCAAGCAGAAACACACACTCCACAGCCCCTGCAAAGGGTTTCCTGAATAATGGCTTTCTTCTTTTCTTCATGTAAAGAAATAGCGGAATAAGGGCAAAGGGGAATACAGGTCTTACAGCCGGCACATTCATCTTCTTCGATGTACGCCGTATAGGGCTCCAGTTCCTTATAGCCGTTGTCAATAAGGGACAATGCTTCACTGGCTGCAGCCCCTGCTTGGGCTACAGTATCCGGAATATCCTTTGGCCCTTGACAGCAGCCGGCCAAAAAAATCCCTTCAGTCATGGTACTTACCGGGGCCAATTTCGGATGCTGCTCAAGGAAAAAACTGTTCTCAGCACAGGGGATAGAAAACATTCTGCCTACCTCTTTTGCATCAGGCTGAGGTTCCATACCAACCGAAAGGACCACCATATCCACAGGAACTTTTAAGGTTTTTCCTATCAGGGTATCCTCTGCCTGAATGACCACTCCACTCATATTTTCATCAGAATCATCCAAAGTAACACTGGCCGCTCTACCGCGAATAAAATGAATGCCCTCTTTGGAAACCCGATTATAAAACTCCTCCATATTTTTTCCCGGGGCTCTAATATCAATATAAAAATTATAAATTTTAGCCTCAGTATGCTCTTTTAACAGGTGGGCCAATTTTAATGAATATAAACAGCATACACGCGAGCACCAGCTGTTAGTATTCAGCACATCCCTTGATCCTACACAATGGATAATCCCTACTGTTTCGGGTTTCTTACCATTTTGTAAAACCACTTTTCCACCAGTAGGGCCTGAGGCGTTAAGCAGCCTTTCCACCTCAATGGATGTGTAGATATTTTGATAAATTCCATAGCCATAACAAGGGAGGCGTTTTGGATCAAAAATCTTAAACCCGGTCGCTATAATGATCGCCCCGACTTCGATCTCCTCTATTTTTTCTTTTTGATCAAAATCAATGGCTTTTCGCTCATTGCAGGCTTCCATACATAACTGTTTACATTTTCCAAATTTGATCTTATTACAGGTTTCAGGATCAATCACCGGAATCTGAGGAACTGCTTGAGGAAAAGGGATATAGACTGGTTTTCGTTTACTCAACCCCAGATCGAATTCTTTGGGGAATTGAGGCTTTTCATAAACGCACGAATCGATACACTTCAGACAGCCAACGCATAAATCTTCATGGATATAGCGTGGTTTCCGCCCGACCTGCACTTTATAGTTACCCACAAAACCCTCAACCTTGCGGACCTCGGAGTAGGCCCAAAGAGTAATATTGGGGTGAGCCTTTACAGAAGTCATTTTTGGCGTAAGAATACAGGCAGCGCAATCCAGAGTGGGAAAAGTTTTATCAAACTTGGCCATATGACCACCTATAGTTGGTTCTCTTTCTACCAAAAAAACCTTCTTACCGGCATTCGCTATGGTTAAAGCCGCCTGTATACCGGCAATCCCCCCTCCGACAACCAATACAGATGGTTGGATATCAACCCTTGTGCGCTGAAAGGGTTTGTGACAGACTATGCGGTAAACAGCAGCACGTATTAAATCATTAGCTTTCATGGTTACTGCTTCTTTATCATCATTTACCCATGCCCCGTGCTCTCGGATGTTGACCATCTGAAAACTGAAAGGATTAAGTCCGCCTTTGGCAGCGGCATTTCGAAAGGTCTCCTCATGCATCAGAGGTGAACAGGCAGCCACAATGAGCCGGGTCAGCTTATATTCCTTAATATCCTCTTGAATAATCGCTTGCCCGGGATAAGAGCACATATATTTATAATCCCGGCTGATGACCACCCCCGGCAAGCCTGCTGCAGTCCGGGATACCTCCTTCACATCAATGATACCGGCAATATTTGTACCGCAGTGGCAAACATACACACCTATGCGAATTTCTTCTTTTAGGTCATCCATAATTATTTATTCCACAATATTTTTCATATCAGTACATTTAAGAAATTATGATGAGTATCGGTTTTTGAGGCGGCTTGGCATTACAAAGAGAGGATTTCTTAATTTAGCAAAAATGCCAATTCCTTTTGATCAATTTCACTTTACCATGAAAAACTAAACTTGACATTTAGAATTTCATGGATATAATATTAACATGATTAAACGTCCGGGACTTATTGAAGATATAGAGGGGAGCTTAAAATCCAATCCGGTGGTCGCTCTTTTGGGACCTCGTCAATGCGGGAAAACCACTTTGGCACACATGCTCGCTGAAGGCTACCCACATTGCGAGTTCTTTGATCTGGAAAATCCTCTTCATTTAAGCCGCCTTTCAACCCCAATGCTGGCTTTGGAGCCTCTCAC
>JAUWIR010000236.1 GCA_030605265.1 Pseudomonadota bacterium
GAGCTACTTATGATATAGTTCAATATACCATAGTGCAGGAAATGAATCATTAACTTTATTCCTTCATATCCCCTTTTTCAAAAAATCAGAATGCAATCTTATGAATATACTTCACTTTATAAACCTCTGAACCTTTCACCAAACAAATAATCATCCTCAAATAGACTCCTAAACTTTTTGCATCATTTCAACCTTCTATTACCACACCTTCAAAAAACAAATGCTTACTATTTATTCATATCTGCGAGTCGGCACAAAGAAGGATAAAAATGATATAACTATTTAGTGGTTCATTTTCAGGTACAATGTTTCAGCAAAATAATACAGATTTACTGAAACATAACTACCCTTTTTATAAACTTTACTGTATAATACACAAGATTTAAATAGCGGATTCTTATCATTTTTCTTAACGGCTTCCATGGTTTTTGTAGTTCCAACATTTTTCATAAGTATATAAAAATATTGGAAATATGTACACAAGCCTATTATAGAGACGTAACCGTACAGTCCCCCTGCCTTAAGCCTTACCTTTTTAGCTCCCTCTCCCTGCTGGGGAGAGGGTTGGGGTGAGGGGTCTGAATGATTACATAGAGACGTGTATTTGGAAAACCTCCCCTGATGAAAGTTGAGAAAGCAAACAGGTATGGTAGAGACTATTAAAATATTAGTATTCGAATTAAACCATTTTCATGTCCATAATTTTGCCATGTATGAGCATTTACTCCCGGCAATGTTCCCACGTGAAAACACGGAAATCCATTATTACACGCAACCTAGACAAGCCAAGGAACTTGTTTTTACGGATAGATCCCGGATACATGCTCTGGGCGAAAAAATAAGTTATTATTTTTTAAAAAAATTAAAATTACGAACCCAATATCATAAATGGATTATAAAAAAAATCATTACGAAGCATCAAGCTGACCTTATTATTTTTAATACTATTGATCAACCCTCAGTCTATGCAGTTTTTAAATCCTTAAGGGAGATAGAGAAAATAGGTGTTGTTCACAATGTTTTAACCACCAATTATTATTACAATGACCATGAAAGATATTTCTGTGTAAATGAATATATTTACTATAACGTAAGATCACAAAAACCTATTGATGGTTATTTTATCTCATTTTTTCCTCCCATCCTTTACTCACATTCCTTACCTAAAAATAAGGATAAAATCATAGCTGTTCAGGGCCTTATTAGTTTCAATAGAAGGGATTATGATCTATTAATAAAAATTTGTAGTGTAATAGTGAAGGAAAACTGTAGACCATGCGTGAAGTTTAATATTGTGGGAAGTGTCAAGAAGATGAAGGGAAAGGTATTTTTACGTAAAGTAAATCAAGCCGGACTTGAAGATTTTTTTATTTTTCATGATTGGTTAAATGATGCAGATTTCTTCCGTGAAATTTACGAATCCGATTTTATCATGCCGTTAGTTGCTGAAAAAAAAGAAAGTTATTTTATCGATAAAATATCGAGTTCCTACGAACGCTCGGCTGCCTATAAAAAACCCATGATTGTATCTGAAACTATTAGAAAAGCATGGTTAATTGATCAGGATGTTTGTTTAAGTTATAGTAATTTTGATGAGCTATTACATATTATTAAAAACATTGATTCAGTACCCAAGGATTTAGGCCGAAAATATACAAAATTCATTGATACTCTGATCGGAAAAAATAAACAATTTTTATCAATGACTTATGATCAAAATTGACTTCATTGCCTAATGACGGCCTAGATAAATTTAAGTGAAACCCTTTCTATGTAATATACGCTGAGGGGAATATATTGTTGACAAAAGAAATACATGAATTTGGAGTTCAATGAAACAGGTTGTTTTTGTTATTAATGTCTTGGATAAAGGAGGGGCTGAGAAAACTATTCTAACCCTCGCGAGATCTCTGATTGACCATGCTTTCGATATTCATATAATTGTTATCCATCCGCCTATCAGGGGCTCCGCCTCTGAGAAAATAACATTACATATACTCTCATCCGGCTTTATTCAACATCTTCCATATGGTATCCGAAAACAAATATTAATCCAAAGGCTGAAAAAATTACTAAGGACATTAAATCCCATTGCCGTATTTTCTAGTCTCCCTTATGCTCACAAGATTACTCACGCTGGAAAGCTTGATAATAAGAATACCTTTTACATTTTCCATAACACTCTTTCCCTTTCAATGTCACCAAAGGGTTCAAAAAAAAATAAATTGAAAAGGAAATATCAACGTCTGTACAATCATAAACATATTATCGTTCTTTCAAAAGGCATCAAAGAGGATATAATCAAAAATCTCGAGATTAAGCCAAGGAAAATCGATGTGATTCCTAATCCTTTTGATATCAATATAATTCAACAGCTATCTCAAAAGCCTATTCACGGAATACCTAATCAACGGTACATCATACAAGTTGGACATTTTTATCCTAGGAAAAGACATGACTTGACCATAGAAGCTTTTTCCAGGCTTAAAACAGATCATAAACTTATATTCCTGGGGGAAAGAGGAAATAGAAAGGAGGCCGAAGAACGCGCAAGACAAGTTGGTATAGAGGATCGAGTGCTTTTCGTCGGATGGACTGATAATCCTTATCCCTGGATCCGTAAAGCTGATTTACTAGTACTCTCATCCGATGAAGAGGGTCTTCCCAGGGCAATTGTTGAATCACTCATTTGTGGAACTCCTGTTGTAAGCACTAATTGTCCCTCTGGGCCGTCGGAAGTACTGATCGAAAATTTATCTGACTTTTTAGTGCCAGTTAATAATGCTTCATTGCTGGCAAAGAAGATGATCCAAGCTTTAGTGTCGTATCCCAAAATCGAAAAGAAATATTATCTTCATTTTGATACTCATAACATTGTAAAACAATATCTCCGGATACTTGATCACCCTCATGGACTATAGCCAACTGGAAACAAACATTAAAAAAATAAATATTTTCATTAATGAATTACCCCTAGCTGAATTGGTCTTCCCTTATCTACGGGGTTTGATAGGCTTTTGTTCTAGAAGGGAAAAAAGTAATTTTTTTAGCCAACATCACAAATTACCAAAAATAAGTAAGGGAATCCTCCTTAAAAACAGTAAAATCCTTTTTGAAAACCAGCTTAATAGGGTTCATAATATTATTAGCCAAAAGCGATTTAAAAAAATATTAATTTTTCGTTCTCCAATTACCGAGCCTTTAATCAAAACTCTTTCCCCTTCTACTTACATAATTCATAAAAAAAACAATTATCTTTTCGCTCCTTTTTACCCTCAAAGGCTATCCTTGACAGACAAGCAATTATCCACAGATTTCGTAAATAAGCTATGTAATGTTTTTTGTGAATTTTCATTAAAGATTTCAATGGATGATCAACAAGCACTTTCTGATTTAATCCAAAACCTCATATACGAAATCAAAGCTTGTAATAACTTTTTCAAGATGAACCACCATCTCATCTCTTGTTTAGTGACGCATGCGGATAACCATATGCCTTTTATCCTTTACGTGCTCAAGGCTAAGCAATATCAGATACTCACGCTTATGATTCAGCATGGATTAGATTGCGAACCCTTTTTCTTGGATGAAGCCTATGCAGATTATATTGCTGTTTGGGGAGAAAAAAGAAAGGAAAGGTATATAAAAAGTTCAGCCTATCAACCTAAGGAGATCAGAGTTACAGGGAATCCTCTCTTTGATGAATTTTCCAAGCAGAGTTATCAGGCCACAGCTTCAATAGATAGCAAACAAATCCTATTCCTTGGAAGGCCACACTCTATTGAAAAAAGCTTTTTTCACTTTCGTTCACCGGACGAAGGGATAAATATTATTTCTTCTCTCCTTGAATATTGTCAAGCAAACCCTCATATCATCGTCCAATTTAAACCTCATCCAGTTGAGGACCTCGAACTTTTGACCGCCGCTTTGCCCATCAAAGAGGTAAAGAATTTTTCTATAACTCAGGAAAAGCCGTTACCTTTGATTCAGGATACAGATCTTGTGTTGGTTGAGGATTCTACGGCTGCTTTGGAAGCCATGCTTCTCAATAAACCAATAGTTCATGTCCATTTCAATCCCTCTAAACCGGTGTTGCCCATTAAATCCTATAATGCCGGTGCCTTAGCTACAAACAAAAATACACTTTTCACAGCCTTAGATTGCTTTGTAAGTCGACCTTCCGGCAATGCATTCATTAAAGGACAGCGTTCATTTATCCGCGATTTCGCCTATTGTACTGACGGTAATAGTACTGGACGGGTTGTCAAATTCCTTAAGGATATCCTCAAGAGCGTAAATTCGCCCCCTACAGGTGATTAATGGTGAATATGTTCTTAATGGTGAAATAATGAATATGTTCATCTTGCTCTGTATTTTCGTTTATTTTTTAGCAATGACAATAAAACATTCAGCTGTTTGAAAATTATTTTTATTGATTTCTATAATCCCGCGAGGTTGCCCATGATTAGCTTTTCTTTTAGGTGTGCCTGAATTTTGATTAAAAATTGCCATGACCTGAAAAAATGGGCTGATACTTTCCTGTAAGGTGTAATAATTGTATGATCGGATATGAAAGGGTGACTTGTCCCCTTCCCCCCAATCATTTGGTGTGGACAGAATAAAATAACCATCGCTCCTTAAGATCCTTCGAATTTCACTAAATTGTCTCTCCTCATTTATGATATGTTCAATCGTTTCAAAGGAGGTAACTACGTCAAACATCTCATCCTTAAATGGAATATCTAAAATAGATCCTTCTAAAAAGTGAACATTTGTATTGCCGTAAGTATCTACAGAATATTTTACTGCTTCTGTATCAATTTCTATACCATAAACAAGATTAGCTTTTCCTTTTTGTCTTAAGCGAGCAGCCCCATAACCTGTGCCTGAGGCAACATCGAGTATAATTTTATTTTTCACATATGATGATGCAAAATCATATCGGTCCATATGAAATGTAGTACGGCTTTTTTGAAATAAATCCATCCTATTTGCATCCATTCGCTCCATTTTATTGGTAAGGAGCCAATCATTTATTGAAGCACATTTAGTTCTAATGGGAATTAATTTTTTGAACATAAAAAAATACTCCTTCAAATATATAAAATTTAAAAGCGCCTATACATTTCAGACTACTTTTATACAGCAATTCAAAATATGGTCAGAAATTGCAATTTTTAACGTGAAGCTTCGCTAAGTAACTTTACAAAAAGCCACCCTCTATCGCTGCCGCGAAAAGCTGCCAACCTTCCATTTGAGTCAAATTGAGAATTGCTGAACTTTTATATTTCAGTATAATCATAAATATTGAATATTAACACAGGTTGGGCTAATTGAATACCCCCCCTTTTTTCAATATTTGACAATCAAAATAATCTATTATTGTTATTATAAATATTTTATGCTATATTAACTAGTGCCTTATATGATAAATATTTTATCTTATTAAACTTTTAGCATCTAAAATCCAAAAACCAAAAGTTATTCTTAATTTCACCCCTATTAACAATACTGGATTTTTAATATATTTTCGACTCATTAGCTAGCGGTTCATTTTTACTAAAAGAGCACAGTAAAAATCCCGAACCTCTGTTTGAAAATCATAAAGAATTGGTATGGTTTTGAATCCCCAGGAGCATGTTTAGAATGTATTAAGAAATACTTAAAAGATGAAGGCACTTGGCACTGGTGGAAAACGGTTTCTAAAAAAATTTAGATTGATAAAATTTAAATTTATTGAAAATAATAGATGGATTTATCAACGTTTACGATAGAAGAAGAAAAAATAAAATTCAAGGCACTGGTTCATCAATATTTAACCGCCAAACAGCCTATAACTATATCACTTCATTATCCTACTAATTTTCAGCTCGACATTCTTCCAGATGGAATTAGAACCCCCTTAGTTTCCCTCCTTGTCGATAATAATGAAGCTTTTATTATTAGAGGGTTCAAGAGAAAAGACAAACTTAAAAAAATTGTTGCTGTAAGTAGGCATATGATATCTAATGGATTAA
The DNA here is from genome assembly GCA_030605265.1 of Pseudomonadota bacterium. Lineage (GTDB taxonomy): Bacteria > SZUA-182 > SZUA-182 > DTGQ01 > DTGQ01 > JAUWIR01. The sequence goes on from JAUWIR010000236.1 coordinate 6,018, forward strand.
ACATCCCTAAAATAATACATTCTGATAGTTCAAGAAAAACCTTTAGAAAATACGGATATTTCATATCTATTGAAAGAAAAATTTCTGGTATTACTTTTGATAAATTCATAGATAATAGAGATAAAATTTTATTAATTGCTCAATATTTTGCACAAATGCACGGGGTTACCAGGCCTTATTGGGGGAGTATTGGTTTTTCATCTTTCTTTAAACGGTGGGAACTTCATTCTCTCTTTCTTTACTCAATTAAAAAATGGTTGAGAGAATTAAAAAACTTAGAGCCTCAATTTACTGCTAATATGGAAAAAAAATGTTGGCACTGGTTTAAAAATTATAAACCTCTCATAAAAAGATATAAAATATTTAGTCTTGTTCATAGAGACCCACATCCTAAAAATTTATTAATTAGTAACGATAACAAAGTATATTTATTGGATCTTGATAGGGTAAAATATTTTCCTCCTCTTATTGATATAGCCTATATTTCTTTATCCAAACATTTAGCTCCGGATGATCTTTTGTACTTTAAGCAATCTTATCTCAGCAATCTCCCCCCCTTGCAGCAAGAGGAATATGAAAAGTGCATGGATTTTTATAAAGGTTTTGTAAAACTTTCCAGGGCAACAAATCATTTCAGTGGAATAAAAGAACTTCCTGATGAAAATCCAAGAAAACAACATTGTAGAACGAAATTGACCGAATGTTGCAAAGTTCTTCAGGAGTTAATCCTCGAATCTTAAAGACTCAAAAAATGAAAAATAACTACAAATTTTTTTCAACTTGTTGTAAAATACCGGAACTTTAAGCCCTAAACTTTTGCCCCCTAACCCGTAAAGGGTTAGGGTAATAGTAATAGTAAGATGATAGGTAATCATGCAAAAATTTGGCTATGTGAGTATTCCCTTCAAACGTATACACATTGAACTTACCAATGTCTGTGATTTCAACTGTCTGTTCTGCCCAAAGCAGTTTATGAAGAGGCCTTATGGCTTTATGAACACAGATCTTGCCAAGAGTATTATCACTGAGATCAAAAAATTCCATTTAGC
>JAUWIR010000270.1 GCA_030605265.1 Pseudomonadota bacterium
CCTTATCATACCATGAACTATGTAACTGGTAATATAAATAATAATTTGTTTTTGGATATATGGAATAATAGAAAATATAGAAAATTCAGAAAAATTGTTAAAAAAATCAAAAAATTTCCTGTTTGTGCCAAAGGATGCACTGAACTTTATCGCTATTGACCATTATCATTATTGATTTCATCTCATCCCTAATTTTTATAAGATCTTATCCGAAAGAGTAATTAAAGGGATACATTTCTTTAATTTCATGGTGAATCACAGAAACATAGTAATGGAGTTATTAAAGCCTTGTAAAATTATCCATATCATAACCAGATTAGACAAGGGAGGCTCAGCTGATATAGTTCTTCAATTATGCAGTGAATTTAAAAAAAAAGGTTATGATGTGAGCTTATTAGCTGGGATGACTAAAGACCCAACAACAGATTTAAATGAATTCATGAAAAAAACCGGGGTCAAGATTACCCAATTGCCATATTTACAACGTAAGATTCATTTTATAAATGATCTAAAGTCATTATTTTTCTTACTATTATTTTTAAAAAAAGAGAAACCGAAAATCGTACATCTTCATTCATCTAAAGCAGGATTTATCGGAAGAATAGCTGCCAGACTTGCGGGCGTCAAATGCATTATCTATACGACCCATGGTCATATTTTTTATGGATATTTTAATAGAATCAAAACATCGTTTTTCATTATTATGGAACGTTTTGCCGCTCATTTTTGTGATGTAATTACAACACTCACAGAAAAAGAGAAAAAGGATTTTTGTAATCTAAAAATTACTCATACGAAAAAAATTATCCCCGCACCAAATGGATTAAATCTTGCTCTGTATTCAAATAAAAATAAAGATAAATTAAGAGGTGAATTAAAAATTGAAAAAGACATTGTCCTTTTAGGCTGGATAGGTCGTTTTGAGCCCATTAAGCGGCCGGATTTATTTCTTTCCCTATGTGAGAGATTAAATAAAACGTCTAAGACATTTAAGGCTGTAATGATAGGTGATGGAAGTCAATATCAAAAAATAAAAGATTTGAGATCATCATTAGGATTATCAGAATCAGTCTATTTAACAGGCTACAGAGATGATATACCTCAAATTATTCCTGATATTGATATTCTTACGCTAACCTCTGGAAATGAAGGATTCGGTATGGTCGTTCTTGAAGCCATGGCTGCTAAAATACCGGTTGTAGCTATGGATGTAGGAGGACTTAGCGAAATTATCAAGAACGGAATAACAGGTTATTTAGTACCTGATAATAATTTAGAAATTTTAACACAGTGCATTCTAAAACTTATAGAAAATCGGGAAAAGAGCCGGCGCTTAGGAAAAAATGGTTATAAAAGGGCCTTTTTCTATTCATTTAATGCTATGTTCGAAAAATATAGGGATATTTATTCTTCTGTTCTAAAATCCAAGAAAATTAATTTAATCACGGGTGATACATAAATGATAAGGAAAATTGAAAGAGTATTAGCTGTGGGAGCACATCCGGATGATATTGAAATTGGCTGCGGCGGCACACTCTCTAAATGGGCCACTAGTGGCACAAAAATCTACATGTTTGTATTAACCTTAGGTGATGTAGGAGGGGATTTGCAAATAAGGCATAGAGAGCAACAAGAGGCTGCCTTAATATTAGGAGTAACCCAATTTTACTGGGGCGATTATAAAGATACAAAAATCCCTATGAATAAACAAATCATTAACGACATTGAAAAAATTATCCATGAGACAAATCCTGAAATAATTTTTATCCATCATAGGGATGATACTCATCAAGATCATAAAAACCTGGCCAATGCAACAATAACTGCCGCAAGAAACACAAAAAACATGCTATTCTATGAAGCGCCGACAACTTTTCATTTTTCTCCCACGGTTTTTGTTAATATAGAAGAGACCATAGATATTAAACGAAATGCCCTCATTGCCCATAAATCTCAGATAAATAAAACGAATATTGAAGGCAGAAATATTATGCAAATTTCCTTAGCTAATGCTATTTTCAGAGGTGTAGAAGGCAGAGTAAAATATGCGGAAGGATTTATCCCCTTACGTCTATTTATTTAAATAAAAAAATGAAAAAATATATACTTTCACTCATAGTAATAATTTTATTGATAATTAACAGGAATAACTATACCAATGAAGGTCTTTTTATTTTTCATTTTTCTGTGGCTTTCTTAATTTCCTTCTCAGTAATCCCCTTTATAGTAAATTTGGCATATAAATTCAAGATATTAGATATACCGTCAAAACGAAAAATACACTCCGCCCCTACTCCTAAACTTGGCGGTATTGCTGTATTCTTCGGATTTATTATTTCCTTTTTCCTCTCACCAATATCAAGCCCTGAAATAGTTAATATTGCTATTGCTTCTTCAGTTATTTTAGCTATTGGCGTATTGGATGACATTTATCCTTTGTCAGCGGCAATGCGGCTAATGGTGCAGATAATTTGTGTTAGTTTTCTTATTTTCAGCGGGACCTATCTGACTATTTTTCCCATTAATTCTTTTATTGGTAATTTTTTTAATGCCGTCTTTACCTTCCTTTGGATAATTGGGATAACCAATGCTTTTAATTTTTTAGATGGAATGAACGGCGAAGCTTCCGGTCTTGGTATTATTATTGGAGGGACTCTTTCCCTTTATGCTTATATGAATAATAATTGTTTATTAGGACTAGTAATTATTTCGACAGTAGGGGCCACCTTTGGTTTTTTCCCTTATAATTTTCAATCAAAGGCAGACATTTTTCTCGGAGACGGCGGCAGTAATTTTTTAGGTTTTTTTCTTTCTACCATGGCTATATCCATTGAATGGGGGAATCAACCATATTTAGTTAATATATTATTACCGATAATGGTCTTTTTTATTTGTATTTACGATACTACCATGACCACCCTTACGAGAATTTATCATGGGGAAGTAAAAAACCTCACTGAGTGGATAAAATATACAGCTAAAGATCATATTCATCATAGATTTAGCATACTATTCAATAGTAATAAATTACTGGCGGTTATGGCTATTTATTTTTTAGCCGCCCATAGTGCAATGTTTGTTATTCTCTATTCCTATTATCGCTCTTCGTCATATTTTGCTGTAAAATTAGTCAGATTAGCTGTAATCCAAACTCTAGTAGTTTATTCCTTTATTACCTGGGTATTTTTTAAAATAAAAAAGGACCCTCAAAAAAATTTATTAGAAAAAAATATCTATAATAAAAAAATATGTAAGCAAAAATGGAAGAAAAAAGAAAAGAAAGTAGAAGAAAATATTTACCAGGAAAAGCAAGATTAAGAGGAAAATCACTTATTAAAAAATTGAATGGTCCTTCCAATAATTTTTTCCCTATCTGAAGTTTTCAAAGACGGGTAAATAGGAAAAGAAAGCAACTGTTTGAAAACCTTTTCGGTAACAGGATAATCTTCATTAGAAAAATATAAATATCTGTGCAAAGGCTTAAATATAGGTCTTGAAACAAATATATTTTTTTCATGAAAAAATCTAATTAATTCTGCGACTCTTTCATACAGCACAATATATCTATACCATATAGGCTCAATATGAGAAAAAACCTGAGGGAAGTTGAAAGGTAATTTATTAAAGGCAATATTATACTTTTCAGCGACATCCTTTCTCTTACATATAAATTCAGGTAATTTTCTTAATTGTTCCAGACCAATTGCCGCCTGCAAGTCAGACATTTTATAATTAAATCTTATTTCATAGTCATGTTTATTATCATATTCTCGTAAGTCATCAATTCTATTGACTAAATCCTTAGATTTACTTACTACCATTCCACCTTCACCAGTAGTAAAAACCTTGGTTGCGTAAAAAGAATAGATACCAATATCCCCTAATGTGCCTAAATTCGCTCCTTCATATTTAGCTCCAATTGATTGAGCACAATCCTCTATAATCGGTACCTCCAATTCCAAAAAACGATGAAATTCATAACTCGGCCTCCCAAAAATATGTGGAACAATTATCGCTTTAGTCCGCTTAGTAATCCTTTTTTTCACATCACTAAAACTAATATTATAATCATACGCATTTATGTCTGCTATGACGGGTTTTGCTCCTAAATAATTAATGGCATTTAATAAGGCGGTACAGACAAAGCTGGGAATAATTACTTCATCGCCCTTACCGATTCCTAAAGCATAAAGAGCAAGGTGTAATGCGGAAGTACCGGAATTAACGGCTACAGCGCTATTAAGCCCCAAAAATCGAGCAAATAATTGTTCAAACTCCTTAACCTGTTCCCCTTGATTTATATGGCCCGAGGACAACACTTTTATAATGGCCTTTGATTCTTCAATACCTAGAGTTGGCTTTGAATGAGGGATCATAGTAAATAGTAACTACAGCTGTTAAGCTGTTAAGCTGTTAAGCTGATAGCTGTTAAGCTGTTAAGTCGTTAAGCTGTTAATTCAGCTGGTAAGCTATTAATACAGCTGTCAAGATAAAAACTCATCAGCTTAATAATTAATAGTTATTATTAAATAAAAATGCACATAAAATGAATCGAAAGTTGCCCTGTCTGTGTTTGCCCCATTGGCTGTGTTTGCCCCACATTTTGGGCACACCCCCAACCGTAGGGGCAATCCCTTGTGGTTGCCCTGTGTACGGATTCAACGATTCCATGAAAATAATTGGGCATGACGATGAATTCAATCAGGGTACCCACAAGGGGCACCCCTACGGAGGGTACTTATTCATAATATTTATCATCCTGCCATTTCAGGGAATTGGTTTGTATGTATTCCGATATTTGATAATAGGATTTTTCATCACGGATGATGTGTTCGTAATAATTGCGTTGCCATAATTTTTTGTTAAACCGTGGCCAATTATTTTGTTTAACATTCCGGATGTAATCATTAGTGGTCAATGATTTAAATGCCCCCACCATACCCCCAACAGTAGGGGCAATCCCTTGTGGTTGCCCTGTTTGTGGTTGCCCCATATTTTGGGTACCCTGTAGGGGCAATCCCTTGTGGTTGCCCCCTACGGATTCAACGATTCCATGAAAATGATTGGGCATGACGATGGATTCATGTAATTTGATGTTATCAAAACGACAAATCAATCCCTGCCATTGGTGTTCAACCATTTTTCCCGCATCATTCAAAACCATTTCTCCATTTTTAATTTCCCCGAACAAACATAATTGGTTTTGCGTGCAAATGGTTATGAAATTTAATCCCTCCTGTGAATAATGATATCCTTTTAATCGAATGGAACTACGGTGATGAATATTGGGGTTGCATTTCATTTTTCACCCGCACTTCACTGCTCATCAACCAATTATTTTGTTTAACATTCCGGATGTAATCGTTGGGGGTCAATGATTTAAATGCCCCCACCACACCCCCAACCGGATTCAACGATTCCATGAAAATGATTGGGCATGACGGTGAATTCAATCAGCTGTATTTAATGCCCATAATTAAACAAATAATCAAGAGATGACATATAAGGTTCAAATGATTCAAATAGCTGGTGATAGTCATGATGAATATAATTTTGAAATTGTAACTTAATTCCTTCTTTTTCAAATTTTTGATATTTCATATAATTTTTACCACCTGCACCAGCCAGATAAGTGTCGGCATTAAATATTTTACATATATCAATGAGTCTGTCCGTAGCCTCCTCCCTGAGAGCGGGTAAGCTACTTGCCAAAATAATTTTGCTATTTATTTGAAATAAATTTTTTATTAGCTTGATTGTATCATAATTTAGATCTGAAAGTAATTTATACTCTGAGCTATAAAGGTCCTCTAATAATGGACATAATTCACCAAAAAAAGGAGCTTTCCCATAATTTGTCTTAATAGAGTGTAAATGCTTTTTTTTCCAATTAAGGGTATTATTAATTTTCACCTCATTAATTTTATCTCCAAAACGAAAACACACTGGAACAGTTAACCATTGCCATCCGGAAGAAGTTTTAATCTTGTTTCTATTTTGAAATTCATTCTTCTTAAATTGTACGGTATCTAAAAGAATAAAAAGATCAACTTTGGCCATTTTATCAAAATAACCAAGCCAGGGCATAAATTGTGGTTGGTGAACAGCAATTTTCATAAGACTTATCTTATCCTAAAAAGAAAACATAACAATTCAGCTTACCACGGAGGCACAGAGACACAGAGAAAAATCAATAGATAAACCTCAGTGCCTCTGTGTCTCCGTGGTGAATTATTAAGATCTAAGCGCTTATCAGTTTAATTCGAATTTTGTAAACTAAATACCGGAGTTGGTGTTTCAATTAGGTAAGGATAGGAATAAACCTTCCGGAACATAGGCACCTTTATTTTCTCATCAACACTGAATTTACTATAACTGCACAAAAGGGCTAAAAACATCCAATAGGGTTCACTTATCCTGACAATATAAAAAGTGGTTGCACCTAATCCATGAAAGAGTAAGCCTATTGTTCCACAAAGAAG
>JAUWIR010000053.1 GCA_030605265.1 Pseudomonadota bacterium
CTTGAGAACCTGGAGGCCCTCACCTCCTTTGAGCATGGGATCGAGCATTTCAAAAGGATTTTTAATATAGAACCTGATCTTTTGGCCTATGACCTTCACCCAGAGTATCTGTCGACTAAGTATGCCTTCACCCTGAACGGTATCCAGAAGATGGGGGTACAGCATCACCATGCGCATATAGTAAGTTGCATGGGTGACAATGGGATAGACGGTGAGGTTATAGGGGTATCGTTTGATGGAACGGGTTTCGGAACTGACGACAAAATTTGGGGAGGAGAGTTCTTGGTCTGTGATTACAGTGGCTTTGAGAGGGTAGCCCATTTGGAATATACACCTTTGCCTGGAGGAGAGAGGGCCATAAAAGAGCCGTGGAGAATGGCAGCCTCCCTTCTCTATAGAATTTATGGGGACAATATGTTTGACCTCGATATAGATTTTATCCAATCTCTAGACAAGGGCAAATGGGCGACTATTAAGAAGATGATAGACAAGGGTCTCAATTGCCCGATAACCTCGAGCGCCGGCAGGCTGTTTGATGCAGTTTCAGCTCTGCTGGGGATAAGAAAAGAGGTATATTACGAAGGACAGGCTGCTATAGAGCTTGAGATGACGGCTGGCCGGGCTGAGGGGGGGGCATACCAATTTGACCTAAAAGAACCTGTGAATAAGACGGTGGTTGTACTTGAGCCGGTGATAAGGGGTATCGTTTCTGACCTTATGGATAGGGTGGCGATAAAAGCTATATCTTCAAGGTTCCATAACACAATCGCAGATATTATTTTAAATATATGTTTTAAGATACGGAAAGTAAGTGGAATTGAGAGAGTTGTCTTAAGCGGCGGTGTATTTCAGAATATGCTTCTTTTAGACAATGCCTTTGGCCTCCTTGATACCAATGGCTTCAAGGTCTATACCCATCACAGGGTGCCCCCGAATGACGGAGGGATAGCGCTGGGGCAGGCCATTATTGCCAATGAACTGATAAAGAGCGCCCACCCATAAATATGAATCAAAAATTTTGTAAATTTGGCTTGATAACGTGCAGCATAGGTATAATGGCTTATAACGAAGAGGCCAACATTGGGCAGCTGTTGGATGCCCTGCTTAGGCAAAATCTTTCGGTTTGCTCTATTAAGGAGATATTTATAGTCGCCAGCGGGTGTGTGGACAGGACAAAAAGTATAGTGAGGGATTACCTGAGATTAGATAAAAGGATAAAGCTTATTGTACAGAACAAAAGGGAGGGGAAGGCATCGGCCATAAACCTCTTCCTTTCAAAGGCAGTCGGGGATGTGTTTATACTTGAAAGCGGCGATACCATCCCCAGGACCGACGCTATAGAGAAACTGGTGGCCCCATTTTTGAAGCCCGAGGTAGGCATGACGGGAGGACATCCCGTACCTGTCAACAATGACGATACATTCATGGGTTTCACTGTAAATCTCCTTTGGAAACTCCACCACAGGATCTGCCTCGAACACCCTAAGATGGGCGAACTTGTAGCCTTTAGAAATATGGTCAAAGAGATACCTAATGATACAGCCGTAGATGAGGCCAATATCGAGGCCATTATTACTAGTGCCGGCTATAAATTAAAATATATAAAAGATGCGGTGGTTTACAATAAAGGGCCTGAAAATATAAAGGATTTCCTGAAACAGCGTTGGAGAATAGCAACCGGCCACCTTTACCTAAGTCATACCCAGGGCTACTCTGTCTCCACCACCTCATGGAGAAATATCCTACGGCCCTTTATTAAGGAGATGAAGTGGGGGGGAAGGGAGTTTTGGTGGGTATTTGGGGTCGTATTTTTAGAGATTATGGGAAGGATTTTGGGCTATTATGATTTCTATATCCGGCGGCGCAACTCCTTTATCTGGGACGTCGCTGCCTCTACCAAAGAACTGAAAATGGATTCAAGATGAAGCAGATAACCTTGAAATTTCTTCGCTTTCACTGCCTCGACCGCCACCATTGTGCAGTGCAGTACTATCATCTGATAGACGGAATTATAAAGAGGTTTGAGGAGGCTAACCCACACATCAAGATAGAATCGACCGTCATGAGAAATTGGTATCAGCTTATGCACATGGTGAATAAAAAACTCCCTGCTGATGATGAGACACCTGATATATTCCACACCTGTGGCGGAGATACCCTTGGCAGACTGGCTGAAGCAGGACTTGTCCATGATCTGACTCAGGATTTGGACAATGGATGGAGGGAAGATTTTGTTGCCCCCGCCTTATATCCCCTCAAGTTTAATGGTGGAGAATTTGCCGTACCCCTGGAACAGGGTTGCCTCTTTGTATGGTATAACAAAAAGATATTCCAAAAGTTTGGTTTCTCTGTGCCTCATACTTTCGATGATCTTCTGGTTATGTGCAGGGAACTCAGCCGGTCAGGCCTAGTCTCCTTTACGGTTGGCAATAGGGAGAAGTGGCCTGGAGCGTTTTTCTTTTGCCACCTTTTCCATAGGATTGGAGGAGAGAAGGTTTTTGTTTCCGATTTCACCAAAGCATCCAACTACGCTGATATCCGTGAATGTTTCATCCAGGCGGCCGAAAAACTCATAGACCTTGTTGATGCAGGTGCCTTCTCTGAGGATTGTGATGTCATGGACTACCAACAGCAGCGGTTGATGTTTGTTCAAGGGAAGGCAGCCATGCAGTTAAACGGAAATCGATTGCTGAACTATCTAAAGGTGGAGGGACCAGGGATAATTGACCAGGTGGGGATTTTCCCCTTTCCTTTAGTCAATGATAGCAAGGGCAAGGCTTCAACTATTTTTGGTGGGTCCCTGGCAACTTATGCTATATCAGCCAGGTCAAGACATAAAAAGGAAGCTATAGCCTTCCTCAAAGCCTTAACTGACAAACTTGCCGCAAGGCATGTTATCTATGACATGGGTGATATTCCCGCCTTAAAACATATATCATATAATGATTACCCTTATCCCCTTCAGGGCAAGATGGCTGAAGAGTTAAGCAGGAAAGAGAAGGTTTTGGTTCATTATTTTAAGTACCTCTCTCCTCATCCAGCAGGGGTCTATTTGAATCTTGTGTCTAGGTTATTTACTAAGGAGATTTCTTCTATAAAGGCCTTCAAGAGTTTGGAGGAGGCCCTGATCAATACACCGGCAAATAACATAAAATTATCAAAAGGTCTGCCTAGATGAAAAATGACAGGATACTCCTTGCCCATGGTGGTGGTGGTCAACTCGGAAACGAATTGATAGAAAAATACTTTCTGCCGCTTTTAGGCAATCCTATCCTGAATAAATTAAATGATCAGGGGATCTTTGAGGTCAACTCCACCAAGCTTGCCTTTACTACTGACTCATACGTTATTACTCCTATATTTTTCCCAGGGGGAAACATCGGTGAGCTGGCTGTCTATGGAACAGTAAATGATCTATCCATGGGCGGAGCAAGACCTCTTTATTTGAGTCTTGGATTAATAATAGAAGAAGGATTCCCTATGGAAGACTTAAAAAAAATTATCCATTCCATTAAAAGAGCCGCCCTGGAATCAGAGGTTAAGATTATTACGGGGGACACCAAGGTTGTAAATAAAGGCGGGGTTGATGGGATATATATCAATACCGCTGGTATCGGAATAGTTCAGGTCGATCAGAATATTTCGGCAGATAATGTACGAGTTGGTGATAGGGTCATTGTCAGCGGCTACTTAGGGGACCATGGGATAGCCATTATGTCTGAGAGAGAAGGGCTTATCTTCAATAATCCTATCCAGAGTGATTCTGCTCCTTTAAATAAACTGGTCTGCACCATGTTGCAAACCAAGGTAAAGATCCATGCTATGAGAGATCCTACCAGAGGCGGTTTGGCTTCCAGCTTGAATGAATTTGCCAAGAAGTCCAAGGTAGGAATAGTGATCGAAGAGGAGAAACTGCCCATCAGGGGAGAGGTCAAAGAGGCATGTGAGATACTGGGTATCGACCCTCTCTATGTTGCCAATGAGGGGAAATTGGTGGCTGTAGTTGAAAGAGTGAGGGCAGATGACCTTCTTCAGGCTATAAAGGGAAATTCCCTGGGCAAAATGGCCGGCATCATAGGTGAAGCTACTGATTCACATAGAGGAAAGGTTATTATGAAGACCAAGATTGGCACCACGAAGGTTGTGGATATGGCGGTAGGGGAGCAGCTTCCCAGGATATGTTAACCCATTGAAATGTTCGATATTGACCCTAAGATACCACTCTTTAAATTCTATAGAGGATTTGGCCTGCCAAGGATTCTTCCAATAAACCTGACAGTAAGCCTGACCAATAGATGTAATTCTCGATGTATGACCTGTAATATCTACGAGAAAAAACCCGGGGAATTTTCCCTGGATGAGTACGAGAAGACCTTTAAGTCAATTGGTAAGTCACCGTATTGGATTACCTTCAGTGGGGGGGAACCCTTTTTGAGAGAGGATATAGTGGAGGTGTGTCTCAGCGCTTACAGGAACTGCAAACCCAGGATAATTAACATACCTTCCAATGGGCTCCTATCAGACAGAATAGAGATGGGGGTCAGAGATATCCTTAAGGGTTGTCCTGAGGCTGCTATAGTTATCAATCTTTCGATAGACGGAATTGGGAATAGACATGATGAGATAAGAGGCTCGAGAGGCTGTTTTGAGAAAGTAATGGATACATATAAAAGATTAAAATCTATAAAGCAAACCAATTTAACCCTGGGTATCCATACAGTCATCTCCAAGTACAATGTCAAAGAGATACCCGTTCTATACAATCGGCTAAGGGAACTAAAACCAGATTCCTATATAACTGAAATTGCTCAGGAGAGGGTAGAACTTGGGACTATAGGAGCGGGGATTACTCCCTCTTTCCATGATTATTCATCAGCCATTGATTTTATTAGTAATGAAATGAAAGGCTGGGATATGAAAGGGATTGCCAGAGTTGCCAGGGCCTTTCGTTTACGTTACTACCAAATGGTAAAGTCAGTCTTACATGAGAAAAAAATGTTTATACCCTGTTATGCTGGTTTTGCCTCATGTCAAATAGCACCCAATGGGGATGTCTGGGCTTTCTGTATAAAGGCAGAAAAAATGGGGAATCTGAGGGATGCCGGTTATGATTTTAAAAAAATATGGACTAGTAAAAAGGCTCAGAAGGTGCGTGAATCTATTAAAATGAGGTTATGTTTCTGCCCCCTGGCTAATGCAAGCTATACTAATATGCTTTTTCCCCTGTGGACCCTGGCCAGGGTTGTACTGGGGGTCAGGATTAAAGATGGTGGTTTTGGTTACAGGTGGAACAGGCTTTATTGGAGGCCATCTGGTAAATAAGTTAGTGGCGGCAGGTCATAAGGTATGGGTACCCGTCAGAAAGGTTAGTAAGATTGAGTTTTTACCTTCCCATGGGGTGAAGATCAGAGAGGTAGACTTGCTTGACTTTGGGAGGGTAAAAAAACTTATGAAAGGTATTGATGTGGTGTTACATCTTGCCTCTATCAGGGGTAGGGGTTGGTCTTTTAAGGATGAAGAGGTTCATAGAGTAAATGTTGACATAACCGAGAATCTCCTCAGGGCTTCCTCCCCTGAAAGAGTTAAACACTTTATATACGTAAGCTCGGTAAGTCTATATGGACATCCCAATGGTGGCCCGATAGATGAAGATTACCCCATTGCTCCTGTGACCCGTTATGGAAGGACAAAATATGAGTCCGAAAGGCTTGTGGGAGAATTTCATAGAAAAAAAGGACTTCCCACAACTATAATACGCCCGGTTATTACCTATGGGCCAAGGGATACCTGGGGGATGATCCCGAAGATGATTACCTTAATAAATTCAAAGAGATACCTGCCAGTTGGAGGCGGTGAGAACAGGGTCCATCTCATATATATAGATGATCTTATAAAAGGGCTGATGTTGATTATAACAAATCAGGCTGTTGAGGGAAAGACATATATCCTTGCCGGAGAAGAGCCTATTAATATAAATAAATTGGTCAAGATTATTTCATCGGCCTTGAATAGAAAGGTGCCCCATGCTCGTATCCCCATTTGGTTTGCATGTATCACTGGTTATTTAATGAAAATTTCTTATAGATTATTTTCGATTGATAAAGAACCTTTGGTCACTCTTGATAAGATAGACGTCATGTGTAGGGACAGATTTTTTAATATCAAAAGAGGGAAAGAAGAGCTTGGGTTTACACCAAGGATTGGTTATGAGGAAGGAATTAAAAAGACAATGGATTGGTTAAAAGTTGCTAAGCTTATTTAGAGTTAAATCTCATGAAGTCCATGATCATCATTCCAACTTATAATGAGAAAGATAATATTGAAAGATTAGTAAAGGCCATTAACCTTCTGGAAGATGAATTTTATATCACCATTGTCGATGACAACTCTCCTGATGGAACTGGCAAAATTGCAGACCAGATGGCGGCAGGGAACCATAGAATCCATGTAATTCACCGCCGATGCAAGTTAGGCTTGGGAAGTGCTTATTTGGAAGGCTTTCGCTATGCCTTAGACAAAGAAATGGATTATATCTTTGAGATGGATGCTGACTTTTCCCATCATCCGAAGTACCTACACGAGATGTTAGAAGCGATTAAGGATGCCGACTTGGTGATTGGGAGCCGATATTACGAAGGTATAAGGGTAGATGGTTGGCGTTTTAGAAGGTTATTGATAAGTAAATTTGCTAATATATACACATCCTACATGATTATTGTTCCACTATGGGATTTTACCAGTGGTTTTAGATGCTTTCGCAAAGAAGTTCTGAAGCATATTGATGCCAAGAAGATTCGCTCTAATGGGTATGCTTTTCAGATTGAGATGACAACATATGCCTACCACCTTGGATTCAAGATAAAAGAGATACCTATTATCTTCTATGGCCGGGAATTTGGAATTTCGAAGATCTCTAGACGCGAAGTTTGGGAGGCTTTCTGGACAGTTATACGACTTCGTTCCCCATTAAAGGATATCATTCATCATCTTAATTCCCTCTTTTAAAGACATCAAGGCAAACGCATCTAAAATTATTAGTTTGTACCCCCCAAGTAGTATTCAAAACGATTAAAAATGGACTATTTTAGGACAAACATCTGGCAGTGTGGCTTAAAACTTGCCAAATTCTTTGTCCTATGAAGGACTTTCCATTGTCTTCCTAGAGCCAGTAAATTATGGTTTATCTTTCCCGGTCTGGGAATTCCATTTATGAAAGGTATTATAGTTTAAATTTTTAGAAATGGGGGAAAAGGAGGTGAATAGTAATGTTAAAGCAATATTCTTATAGTATTAAGCGGTTGATTATGCTTATTGATGTAAGCATAATCCTTTTCTCATATTGTTTAGCATCCTGTATTCGCTTTGGCATGGGAGGATTAGGATTTAAAAACCTTATTTGGATATTACTGATTTCTTCGCTCGTTATACCAGCTTGTTTTACCATACAAGGATTATATAATTTTCGATATAAAACATTTGGGCAAGCGCTCAATAGGATAATGATAGCGCACTGTATTAATTTAATGGTAGTAGCTTTAATAAGTTATATGTGGAATATCCGTCATTTCAGTCGCTTTTTCATGATCACTTTTATCTTAGTTTCGATTAGTATTCATTCACTCTCGCGGCTTTGGATTAAAGGAATACTTAATCATTTTCGTCTTCGAGGATACAATTACCGCAGAACATTAATTGTAGGCATTTCTGATACTGCACACCGTATCATATTAGGCATTGAAAAAAATGCGCATTGGGGACTGCGAATTATAGGAATCATTAAGGAAGGAGGTGAGGATGATAGTTATTTTTTGTCTATATTTAAAAAATATCCTATTTTGGGTAAGTTTAAAGACCTAAAAACAATTTTGTTAAGTGAAGCAGTGGATAATGTTATTTTCTGCCCTCATAAAAAAACCATTACTGATCTAAAAAGCATCATTCTCGACATAGAATCCATGGGTATCTCCTCTCATGTGGCTATACCCAATCCGGCAGTAAAAATATCCACTACATTTTTAGGGACTATCGACGGAATACCGTTGATTACTTATCATCCCTTAAAATTGACTCCTTTTGATATAATGATAAAAAATTTAGTAGATACAATAGGAGGGATAATCGGATGTTTTATTCTTTTCATAATGTATCCGGTGATTGGCTTAGCTATAAAGTTGGAATCACCGGGGCTGGTGTTGTTTAAGCAAAAACGAATGGGAGAGAATGGTCGTATTTTTACTCTTTATAAATTCCGGTCAATGTACCAGGATGCAGAAGAGCATAAGAAAGAATTGCTAAAAAAGAATCAATTGGAAGGAGCTGTGTTTAAGATTAAGGATGATCCACGTATTACTGTAGTAGGGAGGTTTTTGAGAAAATTTAGTTTAGATGAATGGCCCCAGTTTATCAATGTATTAAAAAGAGAGATGTCTTTGGTGGGAACCCGTCCCCCTACTTTAGGCGAGGTAGAAAAATATGATATGTGGCATAAGCGGCGGTTATCCATGAAACCAGGATTGACAGGATTGTGGCAGGTGAATGGGCGTAATACTATTACTAACTTTGATGAGATTGTTAAGTTGGATTTGAAGTACATTGATAATTGGTCGTTATTGTATGATTTTTATATTCTTGGCAAGACGGTATTTGTCGCCTTGCAGAGGAAGGGAGCATATTAAAGGAGATTTCTCTAAAATTCTTGGACCTCTAATATAAAATAATGAATAAATATCCGGAGCTTACACTTGAGGAAAATTTAATCCTTCTATGTATAATTTTTGATAAAGAGGAAGATACAAATCAATGGATGAGAGTTGCCTTAGCTCAAAGGGAAATCAATTGGGAATATCTAATCAGGCTTTCTCTCTTCCATGGGATTTTCCCTTTTCTTTTTGATAAGATGAACAAATTAAATTGGTTGAAAGTTCCCAAGGAAATAATAATACAGTTCAAGAAACTGTGGCAAGAGCACATGGTGCGAAATATTGTTCTTCATTCCGCATTTGATCATTTAATGGATCAATTTTCAAAAAAAGGAATCAAGGTGATTCCTCTTAAAGGAGTATGCTGGGCTAAGCAATTATACCCCAATGAAAATTTGCGATCTTTTAATGATCTTGATTTTCTTGTTAAAGTAGGAAATTTAGACTCAGCCAAAAGTTTATTAAAAAATCAACATTATGAACCACAGCCCTATATCGGTACTGATCGTTTTCCTGAAAATAGCTGGAACCTTCCATTTTATAAACGACTTCCCGGTGGTATGAAAATTTGCGTAGAGCTACATTGGGGGCTGGCAAGGCCGAGAGATTACTGTATTCCTTTAGAACAATGGTGGCGTAACTCCCATGCGATTCGAGTAAATGGAGAAAGATTTCTTTCCCTTTCTTCAGAAGACTTATTATTATATCTAACTATAAATATTCATGCTTCTAAGTACATATATTTGAAACAATTTATTGATTTGCGCCAATTTCTTATCCAAAACAAAGAAACATTGGATTGGGCTTATGTGGAAAAATCTATAAAAAAGATTGGGCTTTGGAGTAACTTTTGTTTTGCTATTTCCATGGCTTATAAATTGTTTGGCGATGATCAGCAGGTAATGATACGGGCGTTGCGGTTTGAACGATTGAAAAGGATCGATGTTTTAAAAACAGTTTTGGACAGACGGGAAATTATCCGGGGTACTTATGGCGAAGACTTAAGACAGTTTTTTCTCATTCTCCTTCTGAATGATCGATTTAACTGTATATTAAAATCTTCAGTAAAAACTCTTTTCCCTTCTTTTGAAGCTATTGCTTACAGATACTCTGTTAACCCAAATTCAAAGATGATTTATTTTTGGTGTTTACTAGACCCATTTTTTTCAATTTTTCGACTATTTAAGAAGGAGGCAAAGTGTATGATAAGAAAGTACCCGCTGTGAGATGCATGACCTCCGTATCATCACTGGATGGCCCTATATGATAGCGCCTAACGTATTGAAAATTTCAATAAGCTGAATCAAATAGGTACCGAGCTATTAAACATAAGCGGAGGAAATTTAATAAGCCGGCAACATTTTGGATGCTCTTCGTGCAAAGGGGATGCTGGTCTGGTTGTAAAATGATAAAAGAGGCGTCCCGGCGTGGCTTATTTCAAAAATTGTTGATTTGCCGGGCTCTGGCCAAGGCATGAGAGAATTAAGGATAAATATGTTATCTTTAACACCTTAATATTTTATTTTAAAAGGAGGAAAGGGTTATGGAAAAGAAAGAATTACAAAAAGAAGGTATAAGGATGAAAAAAGTCTATGAAAAACCTAAGGTTATTTCCGAAGAAGTTTTTGAAACACTTGCTTTGGCTTGCTGTAAGGGGAATGCTTGTAAAAAGTATGGTTTTCCAAGAGGATTGCATGGGGTAAGTTAGAGTACTCTCAAGAAAAAAACATATAGAAAGATGACAAGAGATAAGAAATTAACCTTTTTCGATACCCTAAGGCTTGCCTCGGGGTAGGTCCATTAAAGAGGAAGACAGTCATGAATAAATTGCGAAAAATATATGGCACGCACCCTTGGCCCAGGTTTATTACACAGAAAGCAAGTTTATTGAAGAGAATATGGGTGCCCCTGAAAAAAGGAGCGGCAGCAACAAATACTGTATTGATATTTGCTTTGATCATCATGGGGCTGCTGTTATGGAAATCAACAGCAACGGCTAAAAAACCTAAAACAGGATGTTGCGAGTCAGCATCAGGATGTCAAAGCGATATTGGTGAAGATTCTTGTGACGGACTTTTTTATGAAGACAAAAAGTATGAGTGTTGTCCGGACCTCAATAAATGCTATAAACCTGAAAAAACTAAAAAGGGATGTTGTAGTTATGATACAGGTTGCCAAGCGCCGGATAAAGGTATTGATCCTGAATATTGTACCTCTTGTTTACAAGGTGATTTTTCTAATTATAGACATTGTACTGATGATGCCGGATGTGTTGAATGTATCGAAGATGATGATTGTAAAAAAAACAAGATATGTAGGAATAATAGCTGTGCTAATCTCATTAAGCTTATCTCTTTTATCGCTGCTGACTGCGACGGCCATATACTCGCAGAATGGGAGACGGCCAGCGAATTCAATAACGCAGGTTTCAATCTTTATTGCAGCGAGTTAGAGGATGGAGAGTACAATAAAATAAATGACCGATTAATAATAGCCAAAGGTAATGCCACCCAAGGCGCTGAATATTCGTACTCTGACATTACTGCCGTCCCTGGTGTCACTTATTACTATATGGTGGAAGATATCGATATCTATGGAGAAAGCACCTTCCACAGCCCTGTTGCTGCATCGATCCCTATTGTTAGCTCAAATAGTAATTATCAATCACAATATTTTACACATCTGAATAATTGGTTTTTGCTTGATTCCGCAATATGGCGGCCATTTATAGACCAATCTTTTTATTTGTTCAGCCCCCTTTATTTGTATCCTATGTCCTTAGATTACAGGTGTCTTTTATCGAATAAACCAATTTTAGAAAACCCCGCTAGCCTCAGGGAAGATTTTTGGCCCTTCTTATACACCTCAAGGATTTTTAACATTTCAGACATTTTTAAAGACTATTAATTCCGGCATCATTCCTATCAGGCTGATCCAATCCAAAAAAGGGGGGAACAAAAAATAGAGTAAAGAGGTGCGTGCATGTGGGTTAGGATAATTCAAGAGATTGATTTTGATATAAGAATAATCTCCGGGATGAAAAATAGTGTAAAAGCGAACCTTGCTATGTCGAACTTACGTTGTTTATTCTTGATCTTTTTATCCTTTTCTTTTCTTTTCTTTTACTCCACGGTTAAGGCCGGGGAATTAAAAATCATTAAGACTGGGCCCCAGGAAATCACACTTGAATATTTTTGCTCAAAGCTTAACATCCATGAAAAAGAAGAAAAAGGCAAAGTGTATCATATAATAGATGTGGCTGATGCAGGAGTAACTCGGCAACCGGGGAAACCGCAACTTCCTATTCAAGGATTTTTGATTGCTGTTCCTTTATTGGCCGAGGTCAAACTGGAAATACTGGAACAGAAGACAGATATTTTAGAAAATATTCTAATCTATCCCTCCCCCAAAAAAATTTCGGTAACAGAAAACTTGGTATTGTACCTAAGGGAAGAATTTGCCATTGATCAAGCCTGTTATGCTCAGGATCAGTGGATCCCGGAACAACCATTTCACATCGACTCTGATAATTATCTCAGATATCAAAAAGTTGCTCACCTATCCATCTATCCTGTTCAATATAACCCGGCTTTGCGAAAAGTCCGCTTTTATCAAAAGATCATATTTAAAATTACCTTTGAAGAAATTTCTGGAAGGCGAAATAGAAAAATTACCGCAGCGACTAACTCAAATTTTCAAGCATTTTGGGGAGAATTTGAACATGTGTTGGAAAAAACCTTGCTCAATTACTCTATGATCAAAGATCAACCATTACTTTTCATTTCTCCAAATAAAGCAAGGAAGAAGGAAAATTTTTCTCCTCCTGCTTTACCTCCTATCAAGATCTTTCTTGAGCAGGAAGGTCTTTATCAAATTTCAGGCGCTGCTTTAAAAAATAGCGGCTGGGATCTTGGGCTGGTGGTTCCCCAAAAATTAAAAATGTACACTCAAGGACAAGAAATACCAATTAAAATTTTCGGAGCAGAGGACGGCGTATTTCATCCGGGTGATAAGATAAAATTTTGGGGGGTCCCCATAGATTCGGTTTTTACTAAAACGAATATCTATTGGCTGCATCAAGAAGATGTGGGAGAAGGGCTACGAATCCAGGGTCGGGATGGGACCTTTCATAATACAGGCCCTCAAATAGATCAATTTACTGATCATCTGCACTTGGAAGAAAATTATGACTATTGGCATGATATACCCGATGGAGAAGGAAAAGATCATTGGTTCTGGGCAGAATTTTCCGCGCAGTCAACCATAGATTTCCCCTTTTCTCTTTACCATGTCGCTTTTAGGGAAATAGATTGCACACTGCGACTTCTTTTCTATGGAAAGACCGATACGCCCACCAATCCGGATCATCACCTTACTATCCACTTGAATGGGACCAAGATTGATGATTTTTATTGGGATGGACAAATCGAATATCTTCGACAGATATCCTTTCCTGATGAGCTGCTGCTGCAAGGGAC
>JAUWIR010000248.1 GCA_030605265.1 Pseudomonadota bacterium
GATCACATTCCATCAATAGAAGAAAAAAATAAAACTTGTCCTCTGCCAAAGTGTTCGAATTAGAAAAAATGATAATAACTATATCTTCACCCGAAGGAAGGTTTTGTCAGAAATCCCGCCATATATTTCATGCCTTATAAAGGTTTCTTCCCCTTCGTCCCAACGGCCGCATTCAATCCGGCCATCACCCACTTTAGCGTATCTATACCAATTTTGCCCATCAAACATCCCTATTCCATGGCTTGTTCCAATCCACAACCTGCCTGCATCATCAAAACAAAGACCGTTTATCGTGTTACTCACAAGACCATGTTGCATATCATATCTATTCCAGTTTTCTACACCATCAAAGGAATAGAGGGCCTCCCCATATGCTCCAAACCACATTTTCCGGCTATTATTCATAGCAATTGCATTTATTGAAAAATTCGATAAAGTCGCCCCCCAAGATGATTTCCACACCTTTTCAGCTTTTGGAGTTAAAGTAATATGGCCATCTCCTCTATCAACGACATTTCTCATTGCGGCTAGAGTGAAACTCGATGAAGTGTCAAGATTAATAGTGGAAAAAATATGTGGATTTTCAACTATGATTACAGGTTTTCTGCTGTCACGCTGAACAACAAGCTCTTTAGAAAGCTCATGCCCCATAAGATCAACCTGTGTTATTCTAATACGATTTTCACCTTCATGGAGGTTAAGTCCCTGTGCTTCGAATTCACCATTGCTGAATACAGTTGCCGATATAATCTGGCAAGGGTTTTCTCTTTCCACTCTTACCTGGTAATCAATATTTTGAACTGTCCCCTTAATAGTAATACTGGAATTTTTGGTAATCTGCCACTGAGAGGGTGAGGTAATAGTAAATTCTCCTTCCTGTACGCTGTAATAAATAACTAAGGGAGCAGATATAGTGTTGGTTTCATCCATCACGCGAATTATATTTTCACAAAGATTATCATCACATCGCAGGGTGTTCAGGGGTAATTGTGTGCTAAAGTAACCATTAGCCAGAGTGTCTACAGGCCTATTATTTACAGTTACTGAGCTGGAGTATTCAGATACCTTTCCTTCTATGGTAATTAATGGATCTGAAAATATGATGCCATTGGGAATATTTCCATTTGGGTCATAATAATATACCTGTCCATCATTAATACCAGTAATTTTTATAGGCTGAGAAGTGGGGGGCCCTATGCTAAGACGCGAGTTTATCCAACTGCAAGGAAGAATGGATTTGTTTGAATTTCTTAACTCCATTTCTTCAAAGAGAAGGGCCGATCCTCCAATGGCAAGGGCCTCAAAGGTAACTTTAACCAGGAGGCCATCTCCATTATTGCCCAAAACACTTCCCTTTCTATTTAAGCCTATAACCAACTCGCCCTGCGCATTATTAATAAAGTATTCAAAATCAACATCTAATTCACTGAAAAATTCTCCTTTTTCCACCCTTTCAATTTTCAATACCTGTGGATTAAATTTTACGTGAAAAGGGGCGCCATAGACATCGCAGGCAGTGGCAATGGTAATCTTAGCAGTAAACTTATTACTGGGATAAGCAGTAAAGATATTACCGGGGTTATATTCATTTCCATCAGGCAGATCTATTTTTACAAATGCTCTACCGGGGGTATTCCTCATGGACAGAGGTAGAGAATGCGGATGGTCGCCCCCAAAACCCATATTAATATGCTGAAGATTGATTGCATCTCCGATTTTTAAATTTGCGATGGTTATCTTGCTGCCGCTGGTAGTAAAATCAATTCCCACAGGGCCTACGCTTTCTCTTGCTGAAAAACTGAGATTACCGCCGTTGACATTGATACTCTCCCGGCCATCGAACCCGACGACAGAGGCCTCGAAGGCCCCATCAGTGGTCAAATGGCCACTAAAGGTACATTCGCCGTTACCCCCGGCAGTCCAATAAAGGTGCCATTGTCCCGGTATTGACTCCCATATATAAAATCGGCAGTCATCCTTAAATTCCGGTTTCCCATCGGTGTTTACTTTGCTCCAATCACATGCGCTTTCACACCAGACAAAGTAAGCTTTTCCTTCTTGCATCCAAAAATCTGTAATTCCATAGATTGGTGAGTAAGGCAACCACTGTCCCCAAACCCAATCTTGAACCAGGCTGCATGTGCCCCCCTGACCATTGATTTCTTGAAGGAATTCAGATGCCAAATAAGTTTCCCCCTTGACAGGGCCCAAAAGGTTCATTCCGGGAGAGAGGGGAATGGAAAAAGAATGTATTCTTTCTCCTTGTAAAAGCAAACTTGATGGATATTTGCACCAAACAAAATAACCAGCTCCCTCTGCCAGAATAAAATCTTGATCTTCAGGCCCAGTATAATCTTGCCAATTGCCATTAATGCCTGTAATCCACTGTCGTACCACTGTACAGCTACCACCTTCCCGGTTAATCCCGTTCATTAATTGGGAAGCAGTGTAAGGTGAATTGGTTTTTAAAGGAATATTGATCAGATTCCAGGCTGGAGCAAAGTTAAGGGTAAAGGTTTCCAGTGCATGGGAAGAGGAGAGGGCTAATACAAATAATATAAGGACAACACATGCAATAGTAAAGACCAAATGGACCAAATAATATTCGTTTACACTTTTTATAGAGACTTTTTGACGCCTTAATGATGTTAGTTTCATTTTATCCTCCTTAAACCTCTGAACAAAGGAATAATATTATCAATTTAAAATTTTTTAATTTTTTGGTAATTTTTTTATAAATATTTGATGACCAGCATTTTTCTATTAATAAATCCTACATGGCTGTCTTCATTTGGCTGGTATCGTTTGGTATGGATTAATGAATGAGGAAGAGGAACGTAATTGTGTGGATAATGTAACAGTATAAAATATAGCTCATAGTCTAATTTTGATTTACTATATTACATACATATTTATTATCATCCAATTTACTGCTATCCAATCAAAGTTTACGGCCCCCTCTGGAACGTGTAAAGAATGAGTATGGGGTATCTCGCCAGGTCTGCCATGGCTATGAATTGGTAATTGGTTGCCGGAGAAGATATGATTATCGGAACCTAAAGCAACACGATCAACAAGATGTTTATGAGTGTGTAAAGGGCTGCCTCTGCCATGTTTATGTTTAACTTGGTTGCCGGAGAAGATATTTCTTGCCCTTACAGTAAAGTCAGTACTGCTTTTGTCAACCACATCTAAGATGATTTCTACAGGGGAACCGATTGTTTGCACAAACACTTCTGGTATGAATGAGAAGGCTGTCTTAAAAGTTATTGTTACATCCTCGTTTCCATTCGTTGAACCTGATCCTGCCTGTATAAAATCGAAATTTTTTATTGTTAATTCCTTAGCTTCTTCTGCTTTTTCTGCGCTATTACATTTGCCGGCATGGTCTGACTTGACTGTATTTGGTATGGACTGCTCAAAAGCGAAACATCTATAACATATGATTAAACAAAATATTAATATTGCTATTGTAGAAACAATATTTATTATATAATCTTTTACATCTGCCCATAACATTTTAAAATCCTCCTTATTATTAATTATTATTATGCTTGACTTTTTAAGTTTTTAAGTTAAGGTAACACTACAGTGCCAATTTTATGATAACTCATTGTAATCTATAAAAAGAGTAAATTATCAGCTTAAGGAAATTTTTTCCCAAAACATCTTGCTACAGCTATCAAGTCCGGCATATCTATACACCCACTTCCATTTATATCGCAGAGTGGATTATATCCAACATCTCCTTCTTTTAAGCCAAAACAAATTGCTATCATAATTAAATCTTGAATATCCACAATATTATCATTATTAATATCCGCTCCTTTGCAGGATCCTATTACATATTTGCTTGTTTTAATATCTTCATAATTACCTACTATATCTTTAGAAAAGAATTTAATAGTTGTGTTTTCGCTTATAAGAATTTGATCTGTATATATTTGGGTAGCTTCTGATAATTCATCAGGGATGCTTCCATCCAGGGTATAATAAATGATAGCCGGCTCATTAGTATTAAGGGCAATATTCTGAGGTTGTGAATATGCGCCCCCTGCCGGATTTGTACTGGTTATTGGAGCATTTGTATCCGGATAAATTGTAATAGCCGGGACTGGACTATCATTATTGGTTAAAAAGCATGCTGATTTGCATCCATCTTTAGTGATGATGTTAATATAAATATGATCATCAGTGGTTGAATAATCAAAAAATGTTTCATGGTTGCGGGTTCTAATATTGGCCAATTGTTTAAGCCAAAAAATTTGTTCAGAGGTGTCTATTCGATCTATAAATGAAAGGATAGCGGATTCACCGGGGTCTCCCTTGCCATCGGCATCTTTAAGAAAAATATATACCATGGCAACATTGTTATCCTGGATATCCAGATATCCTTGTGCCAAATCCTTTTCTACGGGGATAATAGAAGGCCCGGTTGTAACAGAATAATGAGTCCCTTGATTGGGATGAACTGTTTCTTCGGAGACTCCGGCAACGATATCAAAATAATAAGTTGTTTCTGGATAAAGGCCGGAAATTGTTACATGATGCAAAATATCAGCAAGACCGGGCTCAATATCGTCATATGCTCTATTTACAATATGGTTTGGGTCCTGCCCATAGATCACATATCCGGGTTGCTCCACCGTACTAACCCAGGAAACTGTAAATTGGCAATCAGTAATATTACTTTTCCATGGTCCGTAAATGTAGGCCGGTGTATTAGCCAAACTGTAAAAAGGAAAAATAAAATTGCATAAAAATATTCCTACACACAGAAAAAAAGGTTTAAAAAATGTATTTTGTTGCATTGGATACCCTCCTTTTTTTATTTTTGCGTTACACATTAACATAGCTTCGCCCTCTCGATTACATATTGCAAATATCCTTTAGGAAATACCTATAATTTTTAAGATTAATAATGCACTCAGTTTTCGACAGTTAGAAATGAGGTTTCTTAATTTATTTTAAATATTAAAACAGTTAGTTAAGATTAAGGTTGTGTAATATCAATTACTTATATAAAAATAAATAAAAACAAACAATTAGCTGTAATGATAGGTAGAGGATAAGTTCACAAATAATTTCCCCCAAGTTAAATTCAACAAATGAATTATCAGCATTGGGCTTCTCCCTGTCCTCGATGAGCCCCTCTTCTGTCCGTTTAAGCAGGCTTCTTTTCTCATCTTGAGAGGTTTTGGGCGAGTTGATCTCGCCTCAATCCCCTTTGTCTGATCATTGCCTTTTCAAAATCAGATCATGTAATTTTCTGATCATTCATTGTTGCCATTACGAGCTGTGCGTTATTTTTTTTTGTCCCCTCATTTTTTATGTCGTAAATTAGTGAGTATTGGTAAATTTTTAATTACTTTTTGAAATTTTTTTTTTAAACTTCTTCATTATTTTTTCTCGGGAATTACCCGGCCTGTAAGCTTGGCTAACTCTTGCTGGCTTGGTGTTCAATCTCCCCCCTTGCGGGGACGCAGTGGCATGATGCTACGTAAGGGCAACTAAGGGCCATTTAAGGCAACCAAGGCCCCCTTTTCTAAAGGGAATTTTTCACTATAAAAAAATATGTGGAAATATGCTTCGTTTCATGGTTATAATTAATTAAGTCGTTCATATTTATGACCAGCGAAATATCGTTTTTATTCAGACAAATGTGAGAAAAGTTAAGCACTTGAGGGTAAAAAAACCGTGGCTTATCAGATGATTTGCCCGAAATGACTTAAGAGGGCGCATACGGGTGTAAGTTTAGGTATTCTACCTCATTCCTTCGATACCAGTGATCCAGGCGCTGTAATAACAATTAGTTCTTGATTATCCCCTCCACGGGAATGACAGGGTTGAGGCTGTTTTACCTGAACACCAAAACAGCTAACATCCCTAAGAGGAGAGTGTCTTAAAAAATAGAGGGATGCGCGGTTAACATGGGCCAATGAAAGGTTCAGGCAGAGATGCGCTTTCTAATCTCTCTACCTGATACTTTTAAGAAAGGGTGGGTCCAAACCGTCATTCCCGCGAAAGCGGGAATCCAGGATTTTTAAGAATTTTTTGTCCCCAGCGACGACCGGGTTGACGAGGAAAGCGCTACCCGCTTTTGAACGTTGCCAATAACTCAGATGGACTCATTTTCACGAAAGCTGGAATAAAAAGTTTCGAGTAGGAAATTTTTAATAAATATGAGCGAATTAACCAAATGAGCTGTAATCATAAAGGTTAGAGGAAGTCACTAAAATGAAAAAATATATCTTGATTCTGATTTTTATTACAATCATTGGTTGCGCTTTTGCTTTTGCTCAGGAGAAAAAAGAACAAATTACCAACACAGTGGGATATCATGAACTACAGGCAATTATGACTGATATAATGCGTTTGTCGAGGCCTTCCGATATCCCTCAAAGGATTGAATTATTAAATAGAGCCTTAAATAAAGTTAATCAGCATGAATTTCCAGAGGTTTGGGCCTGGTTTGTACACTATCTGGCCATTGCGTACGATGATCGCATACTGGGTGATCGGGCAGAGAACCAGGAACTGGCCATTGGTCACTATAAATTGGCTTTAGAGGTGTATAGCAAGGACAAGTATCCGGTGAATTGGGCAAAGACCCAATACAATCTGGCCATTGCTTACACTAAGCGCATACGGGGCGATCATGCAGAAAACCTGGAGCTGGCCATTGATCACTATAAATTGGCTTTAGAGGTGAGGACGAGAGACAAGTATCCAATAGATTGGGCGGCGACCCATAACAATCTGGCCAATGCTTACTATAAGCCCATACGGCGTGATCGAGCAGAGAACCAGGAGCGCGCCATTGATCACTATGGATATGCTTTAGAGGTATTGACGAAGGTGACGAATCCAGA
>JAUWIR010000378.1 GCA_030605265.1 Pseudomonadota bacterium
TAAGGCGGGACACCCAGTATATATAAGGGATTAAGCCTTTCCAACCATTATGGGCATCAGCCCTAATTATGGACAGTCTTAAAATTGAGACAATTAAATTATACTGTCCCGGCTTAAGTTGGTAGCCATCAATCACACACATTCCGTCAGCGGCAGCATTAAATATTTGCTTAAGTTCAGTATAAGCAAGGGTAATTTTTTCCTCTCCACGTTTTCGCTCACTCATTTCTCTTTGGAGTTGTTTATTTGTTTCTGTTAATTGAGAGGTGCGCTTTTTTACAAGGTCCTCAAGTTTACAACGATATTTTTTTAGCTCTTCCTCTGTATTTTTTCGATCTGTGATGTCAGTGGCAACACCGGCAATCTTAAAAAGATTTCCTTCGTTATCTTTAATTGGGAATCTACGATCCTGGATCCAATGGATAGATCCTTCGGAATCAAAAATGCGATATTCAATATTCATTATTTCTTTGTCGTTATATAATTCAGTCTCCTGAAGCAATCGTTGCCGATCCTCTGGATATATCGCATCAAGGAAAGATTGGGGAGATTTATACAAGTTTTCTCTCTTATTACCCCAAATCTTCTCGTAAGCAGGACTAACGTATATCATCTGACTAAATCTGGTGTACTTAACCAAAAAACATCTTCGATTGTTTCTGCAAGAAGTCGGAATTTTTCCTCACTCTCCCATAAAGCTAACTCCGCCCCTTTCCGTTTTATTATTATTAATTTTGCATAGAGAGCAAAAATTATGAAAAGAATAATAACAACTGAACGCATCCATATTTCATGAACGGTTGGAGTAAACAATTCATTAATTAAATTACCATGAAAGAATATGTATGCATGAATTATAGCTTCAAGGACCCAGAATAACACACCAAGACCTATCCCCATTAGTAAATAATGATCTATTTTGGTTAGCAAAAAGTGAGCTTTTCTTCCTTTCTCCTCTATTCCCCGGGAAAGTTCACTCTTTATCTGCAAGTTTTCTACCTTCCCAAGTTGATGGTGATCGAAAGGTCTTTTTTCTAAAAGTTGCGTTTTTGTCTTTTCTATAATTTTCATTTAAACTCCCCCTCTAATAGAAGTAATTTTGAATCTCAACAGCGCAAAATTATTTTCTATTCAATTATCTATTAAAAATTAAAATATTGCAATCTACATTATATATTAAAAATATTATCTTGTCATACTATAATGTTGTTGAGGAGATAAGTTAAATGTTTTATCATTACCTTCAAAAACTCCTTTTTACTCAGAAAGGTAGAAATACCATGACAAAACCAATCATTCATTGTATAATTTTTTATAGAAATTTTAACAATTAATATTTATTTGGTATTATATTGTAAATTAATATTTTGATAATTGTCTATTACATTACTAAAGTATGAGAAGGTTTGGCGATTATTCTTAGAGGTTTAAAATGTAATCGGCATGATTACTACCTTAGGAGTCGCAACCCGATATATGGTCAGTAGGTTCAAGAAGGAAGAAGATACTATCAAAAAAGTTAATAAAGATCTTGATCAGATATTCAGAACTGCCGCCGACGGTATGCGTGTGGTTGATAAAAATTTTACCGTCCTGCGAATTAATAAGACACTTGTGAACATGATAGGAATAACTGAAAATGGGGCCTTGGGTAAAAAATGTTATGAGACATTTCCCGGTTCTTTCTGTCATACCTCAAAGTGCCCCTTAACAAGAATCCTTAATGGTGACAAGTATGTTGAATGTGATGCAGAGAAAAAGAGAAAAGACGGCGCTAAAATTTCTTGCATTGTAACGGCCACCCCTTTTAAAGATCCTGCTGGAGAGTTAATTGGCATTGTTGAAGATTTTAAAGACATCACTGAGCGTAAAAAATCCGAAAAAGAATTAAAAAAATACCGCTCCCGCCTTGAAGAATTAGTGAAGGAGCGCACTGTTGAATTAGCTAGCGCCAATGAACAACTGCAGCAAGAAATCATCGAACATAGGAAGTTGGAGGATGCTCTTCGAAATAGTGAAGAATCTTATCGAAGACTCGCCCAAAACCTTCCGGGAATTGTCTATCGAGTATTTCTTCGAGAAAAAAAGCGGATGCAGTTTTTTAACAATATGCTTCAACCAATGACTGGATATACCATTGAGGAACTAAGGGAAGGGGAAGTATGCCGTATTGAGGATTTGATTCTGTACCAAGACCGAAAAAATGTAATCATAGCCATAAACCATGCCATTAAAAATGATCGGCCTTTTGAGGTTGAGTACCGCTTAAGGCATAAAGAAGGCGAAATTCGTTATTTTATCGAAAGAGGAAGGCCAATCCGCGGGGCAGACGGCAAACCATTTTGTCTGGAGGGTGTAATATTCGATATCACCGACAGAAAGCAAACAGAGGCCTTACTCAGGGAATCGGAAGCAAAATATTCAACCCTGGTACAGAAGGCAAAGGATGGAGTAGCCATAGTGCAGGATGGATTGCTGAAGTTTTTTAATCAAGCCATTATCAAAATTACCGGTTATACAGATGAGGAATTACAGGACACGCCTTTTTTAGATTTAGTAGCTCCTGAAGTTAGAGATCAAATTGCCCAAGGGGCCCAAGGTGATAAATTACCTATAACATGGGAAAATATTCCTTCCTTTTATGAATCGAAGATTAAGCGAAAAGACGGCATGATAAGGGAGGTGGAATCTTCCGTCGGCCCTATTCAATATAATGGAAAGCCCGCTGTAATGGTAATTACACGAGATGTCACTGAGCATAAAAGGATGGAAGAGGAATTACAAAAAATTCAAAAACTTGAGTCTCTGGGTATTCTTGCCGGGGGCATTGCCCATGATTTCAACAACTTATTAACAACCATTCTTGGCAATCTTTCTCTAGTAGAATTATATGCAAAATCAGGCAATAATATATTCGGGGTCTTAGAAGAAACAAAAAAGGCCTCTCATCAAACAAAGCATTTAACCCAACAACTATTAACCTTTGCTAAAGGTGGAGAGCCTGTTAAGAAAAATATCTCCATTTCAAAATTATTGAAAGATACGGCAAGCCTTGCCTTAAGTGGTTCTAAAGTTAGATGTGAATTATCCATGCCGGATGATCTTTGGTGGACTGAAATAGATGATGGGCAAATAAATCAGGCAATTAATAACATAATAATTAACTCTGATCAAGCCATGCCTGAAGGTGGAATAATCAAGATAAGCGCTAAAAATGTACTTATCAATTCAGAAGATGGTTTACCATTGGCGGAAGGAAAATATATAAAGATATCCATACAAGATCAGGGAATAGGACTAGCGGAGGAATATCTTTTTAAAATATTTGATCCCTATTTCACTACCAAATCAAAAGGAAGCGGTCTGGGTCTGACCATCACCTTTTCGATTATCAAAAAACATAAGGGATACCTTACTGTAGAATCTAAATTAGGAGTTGGCACGACTTTTTATATTTATCTTCCTGCTACAAAGAAAGAGATCTTTGCACTGGAAAATATTATGGAGGAAAAGCTTCTTTGCGGTAATGGCAGAATATTGTTCATGGATGATCAGGAAAGTATTAGAAATGTGATTGGAGAGATGATAAATCATATAGGATATGAGGTTACCTTCGCTACAGAGGGGAGTGAAGCGATTGATCTTTATGAAAAAGCAAAGGAGGCTGAGCAAGCCTTTGATGCTGTTATACTGGACTTAACCGTGCCGGGAGGCATGGGAGGTAAAGAAGCAATAAAGAAACTTCATGAAATAGACCCCGGGGTGAAAGCAATTGTTTCCAGCGGTTATTCCAATGATCCCATAATGGCGGACTATAGGCAATCCGGATTCAGGGGTGTAGTTGCAAAACCATATGAAATTAAAGAGCTGAGTGAGGTATTGTATAAGGTAATAAATGGAATTGAAAAATCTAGTTTGAAAGAGTAATTAACAGCGAATTAAACTAATCATTCTTCAAAAGAATTACACATCTTCATTGTTATTTATTTTTTGTTAATTATCTTTTAAGGTGGGCAAAAATGATATATGAACACAAGAACAAAGTCAGGTTTATTAATTTGCTTCTTATCCTGGTATTGGTAATCATCGGGATATTCGGGATTGATTTTTCGTTGAATTATCTATGGAAGAATTGGTACTGGGATTATGCCCCATTACATTCCGCTTTAGAAATTTTGGGATCAGTGGCGGCTATTCTTATGTCCATAGTCCTGCTTCAGAAGAAACAAGAGAAAAAGAGCGCCAACCTTTTCTTTATGATTTTGGGGTTTCTTAGTATTGGACTGCTTAAAGGTTTCCACGCAATTACTACAGTAGGACATGGATTTCGCCTATTGAGCAGTGTATCTTACCTCGTTAGCGGCTTTTTCTTCACTCTTGCCTGGATACCTCATTCCATAACTGATAGATATGCTTCCAAAAAGAAGGGGGCCCTTTGGTTTATAATTATATCTTCCATAGTACTCGGCGTGTATACACCGATGTTTCGTGAAACATTGCCGGCAATGGTCCATAATGGGGAAATTACTACTTTTGCTATGTGGATTAACCTTATGGCAGGTATGTTTTTTATAATAGCCGGATGGCGGTTTTTACTTGATTTCTATCGCTCCGGCAATTTAGAGTTTTACTTATTTGTTTATTTGACTCTTTTTTGGGGGTTGTCTTGTCTGCTATTCAGTCATTCAACGTATTGGAGCGCTGAATGGTGGATATTTAATGTTCTAGGCTTAAGCACCTACCTGTTGGCCTTGCGTTTTGTGGTCAATAATTATTTAAACACGGTCTTCAACCTGAGGGCTACCTTTGCCGATTGCAAGTTAAAAGATGGCTTGCTGGAAGAATCGGAAGCGAAGTATTCGACTTTGGTAGAACAAGCCAAGGATGGGGTTTTTATTATCCAGGATGGAGTTTGTAAGTTTGCTAACAAAGCTATGGGAGAAATTACGGGGTATCCGGTTAATGAATTGATAGATATGCCTTTGTCGCCAATAGTAATGTCTGAATGCAAAGATTTAGATACTCAAAACCCTA
>JAUWIR010000246.1 GCA_030605265.1 Pseudomonadota bacterium
GCTTTTTTTTTAACCATTCATATTCCATTTTCAGTTTTCCGATTTGTTCATATAAATCACGGATGATTACTTCTTTTTCTTTTAACTGCTGATCTCTTTTCCGTTCAAACAAAATCTTCAGATTATCCGTTGCTTCTTTCTTCCATCGCACAATCTGACCCGACGATATTTGATACTTTGAAGTTAATTCTTCCAATGTGTGCTTTTCCTGTATCGCACTTAACGCAACCTTGGCCTTGTAAGATGGAGTGTAACTTTTCCTGATTTTCCCCATAATACTTCCCTCCTTTTGAACGGATTCTTTTTTGTAAAATTTTACCTTATGTCCCTTCAAAAGTGGTCTAGTTTATGGGGAATATTATATGCCTACCTTATTTAAGAAGGTTTATAAAGAAAACCTTTTAAAAGAATTTACATTTTTTCTTAGACCAACCCTTAAAAATTGTAATTCATTTATCCACCTATTAGATAAATTAATATCGGAAAATCTTAATAAAAAATTTTTTGCTGATGATCTAGAATTAGAGGAAAAAATTTATCATAAGAATAGAGAATTTGAAATTCGAAAAAAAAATACTCTGGCACTGTTAGAAGAATGGTTGAGTCTAAAACTTGTTTATCCGGATGAAAAAACAAAAAAGGAAGAAATTAAAAGATAAATATGATAACAAATATTATGAATTACAAAGAAAACTTATGGACGAAGTTTATATTTCAATTAAAAATGTTAAGGTTATTATTTGTAAAGCATCCAAAGACTCAAGGATATATAAAAATACCAGAAGTTTTATTAGAAGGAAGAATAAGAAATTACCAATATAGGCAATAAAAATTTTTAATAAATAATGAGTTATAGATAATTCCTGATGAACGATAAAGAATATAAAGATAAATTTATCGGATTTGTAGATATTCTGGGATTTACAGAAATGGTAAAAGCTAGTGAAGCAGGGACTGGAATACCTTTGTCCGATCTATTAGAAATACTGAAAGATTTGGGTTGTGCTGAGGATCAAGAAGAATTTAAAAAGTACGGTCCAACTACTTGCCTTCAAAGTAGCTATGTCCAAAGGGATTTAGACTTCCAGATAACGCATCGGATTGCGTAATTGTATCTAGTGAAATATCACCTGCTGGAGTAATCAATTTAGTTAAACATTGTTGGGGCGCTGTAATACAGTTACTAACTAAAGGTATTATGTGTCGGGGATATATTACTCGGGGAACAATTTATCACATCGGCACTAAATTTATCGGATCTGGTTACAATGTAGCATATTCTAGAGAAGGAACAGTGACTGCGTTTAAACGCAAGGCAGATGAAAGAGGAACTCCATTTGTCGAGGTTGATCAGACAGTTTCCGATTATATAAAAGAACATGGAGATCCATGTGTAAAAGAAATGTTTTCCCGGTTTATTAAAGAGGATGGAGAAATTATAGCCTTGTTTCCATTTAAAAGATTAGCCAACTCTATAATGCTTGGAGGATTTTTGGGACACCCATTCGATCCTGAAAAAGAAAAAGCATCTAATCAAAACCTTAGGAGAGGTCTTATAACCCTTAAAGACAGAATTATGGAATTGGTGGATAAATCAAATCCAAAAGCCGTACGAAAGGCGGAACATTATATTGCGGCTTTAAATGTACAGCTTGATTTATGTGAAGAGAACGAGAAACTTATTAACAGCATAGCTTCTTCCTATGCAAAATGGGACTGACCAACTTAGCTTATTGTTTTACATAGACTATCCCCCTAAAAGCATCCCTTTTTTCGTCCTTAAAAGCACCTTTTTCGTGGTAAAATTGAGGCACTAAGAAACATGAACCACTGATGCACACAGATGAAAAACAAAAAAACATTATATAAGTCAAATAGGAAGAATTTAACTTGTAAAAGATAGTGTAAAAATAATTAGGTAGTCATGACCAAAATAAAATTATGTATTCATAATGTCAAACAAATTATCGAAGAAGAGTCAAGAGCAGACGTGACCCCTTTTTTTTACTGAATGAGTTATGCGGATGTGTTCTATTATTAAAAGGAGACTTTTTTTTCCTTGCCTCACTAAACTATTTAGGAATATAATACCCATTAAGGATAAAATGCTATTCATTATGCTCAACTAACGAAGAATATCAAAATTAATTAAGATTTAAATAAAAAACTATAACTCTAAGTTAATAAAATATTAAAATTGAATAAAATTAAAATATTAAAAATAATAGATTTATTCTGCGGATGTGGTGGCTTTACTTCAGGTGTGATTGATTCTGCCCTAAAAAAACAATATAAACCAGAAATTACTTTAGCCTTAGATATAGATTATGAAGCTATTAATGCTTATAATATGAATTTTAAAAAGCATATTAAAAAAATTTTAAATATTGATATTAATGAACTATTTTCCGGCAAGCTTAATTCACAGCATACTTTATACGAAAAG
Organism: Pseudomonadota bacterium; assembly: GCA_030605265.1. Classification (GTDB taxonomy): domain Bacteria; phylum SZUA-182; class SZUA-182; order DTGQ01; family DTGQ01; genus JAUWIR01. The sequence goes on from JAUWIR010000246.1 coordinate 2,447, forward strand.
AAGATAAAAAATGAATTAATCAATATAGATATTTTAGTTGCTGGCCCTCCTTGTCAGGGACATTCTGATTTAAACAATGTAACTCGTAGAAATGATCCTAGAAATCAACTTTATTTAAAAGTGATTCGAGCTATTGAAATAATCCAACCCAAAATTGCTATTATTGAGAATGTGGCTTCAATCATTCATGATAGTTCACAAGTTATAAAAAAAAGTATAGAGCACCTAAAAAAATTGGAATACGCAATTGAGGAAATTGAAATTAATGCTAATGAATTTGGGATAGCACAAAAAAGGAAACGCCATTTATTAATAGCCTATAATTTTGATATCCCTAACTCAATAGAATTGCTACTGTCAGATAAAAAAGAGAAACCTTGTGTATTAAAAGATGTAATTCATGATATTATTGATGAGTATCAAACTAAACAAGGTGTTTTTTATACACCATCTATAATGAGCAAGACTAACAAAGAACGTGTCGATTTTTTATTTAGTAATAATTTATTTAATCTACCTAATGAGCTCAGACCGAATTGCCATAAAAACAATAAACATTCTTACATTTCAATGTACGGAAGATTAAAATGGTCTGAACCAGCCCAAACAATTACAAGTGGGTTTGGATCAACGGGGCAAGGACGCTATATTCATCCATTAAGAAAAAGAGTTATTACTCCTCACGAAGCCGCAAGAATCCAAGGATTTTTAGATACATTTAGTTTTAAAAGTGTAAAAAAAAGAACAAATTTACACCAAATGATTGCAAATGCAGTTCCTCCTCCGATTGCAGCAACAGTTTCTTCAATACTTCTTAACTATTTAAATTAGGGGTAGACTATGTTTGATGAAATAAGAATTAATACAGCAATGAAACAATTAGAAAATGAAAAAAAAATAGTAGACTATGATACTAAAGAATATCCTGTAGAGGTATTAGTTCAAAAATATAACGATAAAATTGAAGATGAAGACAATGAATTATTTGTTCCAAATTATCAACGTGATTTTGTATGGAATGAAAAAAGACAATCTAAATTCATTGAATCTGTTATTCTAGGTTTACCTATTCCTTATATTTTTGTAGCTGACAATGATGGTCGAATGGAAATTGTAGATGGCTCTCAAAGAATCCGAACATTAGTATCATTTTGTACTGATGAATTAATATTAAGTGATTTAAAGAAATTGACAGAGCTGAATGGTTTTAAGTTCAGTGATTTAACGTTAACGGAGCAGAGAAGGTTTAATAGGAAAACAATACGAATGATAGAATTAACGGAAAAGGCGAATGAAGCTATAAGGATAGATATTTTTGAACGAATTAATACAGGTAGTGATGAATTGAAGGAAATGGAAAAAAGAAAAGGCATATTCGCTGGAAAGTTTTATGACTTCATAGCAAAATGTGCAAAGGATGAATTGTTCATAAAGCTATGCCCAATTAGTGAAAAAAAGGAAAAGAGAGAAGAAAGGCCTGAGTTAGTTTTAAGATACTTTGCGTATGCTGAAAATTATTTAAACTTTGAACACTCTGTGACAGATTTTTTAAACGACTTTATGGAGGATATGAATGAAAGATCATCTTATACAATAGAAGAAATTAATTTTAAAAAAATGCTTAATTACGCAGAGCGTTTATTGAAAAATGGTTTTCGGAGAACTCCAAATGCCCAAACTACTCCTAGGGTTCGATTTGAAACTCTATCTGTCGGTATAGCTTTAGCGCTAGGAGAAAATGAAAATTTAACGATTCCAAATGATTTGTCATGGTTAGAATCAGATGAATTTATGAAACATACAAGATCTGATGCTAGTAATTCAAAACCTAAAGTAAAAGCACGAATTGAATATGTAAGAGACAAATTATTAGGGAGAAAATAAATTGAATTCAGTTTTACAAGAATTTGAAAAGAGGGAAAATGAAATTAAATTGTATATAGATTTTATTACTTTTTTAGAATCAGATAATCAGATTTATTCCATCGTTAATAATGAAGGCATTAGTAAAACAGAGCTTCGACGAATATTTCTATCTAATACTTATTTACTTATGTATAATTTAGTTGAATCTACAATAAGAAATTCTATTCAGGAAATTTATGATCACTTTATAGCTAATAATATTACGTTCGACCTTTTAAAAAATGAAATTAGAAAAACAATCCTTGGTGGATTTAAACGTAAAAATCCGCATAAAATAATGGATCAAATTCAAAATATTGCATCTGATATAATAACAATTTCATTTGATCCTGATAAAATATCGGATGGAAATATTGATGCACTAAAAATTAGGGAAATTGCAAAAAAATATTGTTTTTCAGATTCAACAGATTATTCTAAGTGTAAAAATGGAGAAAAACTTCTTGAAATTAAGAATAAAAGAAACAATCTCGCCCATGGTATAGTTTCCTTTTCAGAGTGTGGACGTGATATTTCAATCAGTGATCTAAAGATTGCATTTAAGGAGACATCTGCCTATTTAGAAGGATTATTAAATAATATAGGTGATTATTTAAGTACTGAAGCATATTTGGTTCCCCAGATTGAAAGTGCATAAAAAAACGCAGTCAGTCCTTGAATTTTATTGACTTTATCTGACTCCTTCCTTCTAATCCCTTTATGGCCCGAAAAATGAAAAACAATGCACAAAATCGATAACCGGCGGATAACCGGAGCCGCCCAGTTTTAAATTCAATTTTAAATTCAAATTCGGGCGTAAATTCGGGGTCGGACCGTCAGTTTCCGGTTGGAAAAAATAGGGGTCGCGTCTACACTCTTGACAAATTGCTTCACGAAAAACGGGGTCGCGTCTTGACATGAGACAGGAGATAGGGGGGACGTCCATAAAATTATAAATTTTTACAGATTAACATAGCTTAGGTATGTAAGTAATTTAGTCTTGATATCCAAGAAGACAGAGGCAAAGGGAAAGACATAAAATTGCTTAAAGGGGTGATAAAACAATGGCATTACCAATAAATATTAAAGACTTGATAAACGGCGCTATAGTTGAATGGGAGAGAATTGAATTTAAAAAAGGCTGGAATTATTCAGCAAGGTGGGCATTCAATATTGTCAATGTAAATTACCCCTATCAAGGCAAACAGATGAGCAAATGGTCAAAAGAATTGTTGAGGAGTTTAGTAATCGAGAGATCCTCTTTCTCTCCCCAAAAGTATTTCGTCGAAAGGGTTGGTATAAGGACCTCTTTGAACAAGCCGAAAAAAAAGGGTATCAATTGGCCAGAGTAGATGGTCAAATAATCTCTTTGACCCCAACCCCTAAACTTGAACGATATAAGGAACACTCCATTGATTTGGCCGTAGGGGAAACAAAAGTTACCTCAAAAAATGAAAAAAAAATAAAAGACCTGGTAGAAAAGGCCCTTTTGGAAGGAAAGGGAACCTTCTCCATACTTGATCAAAAAGGACACAAGGAGGAACTTTTTAGCAGAAAAGGATTTTGCCCTCAATGCGGGAGCGCTTATCAACCATTAGATCCGCGAATCTTTTCCTTTAACAGCCGCTATGGGGCCTGCCCTGCTTGCGACGGCTTAGGCGTTTTCCCTGACACCGACAGCACTTGCTCTCGGTGCGAAGGAAAGCGCCTCAATGAACAGGCCCTTTCCATTAAAGTGGCCGACTATACCATTGCAGACCTGTCCTCTTTCAGTGTGGATGACGCACTCCGCTTTCTCCCTACCCTCCCCTTCTCTTCACGGGACCAAATTATTGCCGGGCTCTTAATTCCGGAGATGGTCATCCGTCTTGAATTTCTTAAACGGGTCGGCCTCTCCTATTTATCCCTTGATCGGAGTGGAAATACTCTATCCGGCGGAGAAACCCAGCGAATTCGCCTGGCTGCCCAACTTGGCTCAAATCTTCGGGGTGTGTGTTACATTCTTGATGAGCCGACCATCGGCCTTCACCCCAGGGACAATGCCATGCTGTTGGATACTTTATGGGAATTAAAAACCCGGGGGAATAGTATCGTGGTTGTAGAACATGATGAGGAGACCATTCGGCGGGCTGACTGTATTATTGATTTGGGGCCTGGCGCCGGAAAACAGGGAGGGCGTTTGATAGCGCAAGGATCAGCTAAAAAAATCCAAAAAGAACCATTATCAGCCACAGGCAAATGGCTAAAATTACTCTCAAACCGTCAGATCAACTCTCGATATCGAAAAGCAAAAGAGGATAAATGGTTGGTCGTTGAGGGGGCCGGTAAATATAATCTGAAAAACATCACCGCCCATATACCCTTAGGCGCCTTAGTGTGCCTCACAGGGGTTTCCGGGTCTGGTAAAAGCACCCTTTTAATGGAAATAATCGTCAAAGGTGTGCACTCCTTGCTCAATAGAAAAGAAATCCCTGAGGATACTTGTCGTAATATCCAGGGATGGCGGAATATAGAAAGAATCCTTGAAGTTGACCACTCCCC
>JAUWIR010000049.1 GCA_030605265.1 Pseudomonadota bacterium
GCTTTCTGGTAAGTCATTTTGCCTCTCAGGATTTAAAGGTTGTGCTTGGAGGATTAGGGGGAGATGAGATATTTGGTGGATATCAAATAAATCGATATATGCAGGCAGGCCGCCTCATCCACCTGTTGTTTCCTTTCTATCGGTTTGGATTAGGTAACCTGAGGACTGCCTGTTATGAGCTTGATTCAAAAATCGGCGCACTTCGCACAAATGAGTATAGAAGAGGTATGCAGTTATTCTGCTCAGGCGGTGATCCTGCAGGGTATTATATGATATTAAGGAATGTATGGGACATGGATAAAGGGTTTTGGGGAAAGATTTATACACAGGATTTCCTTAAATCTTACCGGATATCTCCATGTCGCGAAATTTTTGAACCTTACTTTAAAAGAAAAGAGCTTAATTTTCTTGAGGCTGCTCTTGATGCGGAATTTCATACAAAAATGCCTGATGATTTTCTTTTAAACGAGGATCGGACAAGTATGGCCAATTCCCTTGAAGTAAGAGTCCCTTATCTTGACCTGGAACTTGTCAAATATGCTCTTACTATCCCTTCGAATCTTAAAGTAAATAATATGAAGTTAAAATACTGTTTTAAAGAGGCAATGAAAAGCCGCTTGCCGGAAGAAATTATCAAGAAAAAAAAATGGGGTTTTACCTTTAACCCTTACTTTCAGTTTAAAAAAGATTTAAAAGAGACTGCAGAAGAGATCCTTACTAAGAAAAGGATAAAAGAACAAGGGATATTTAATTATTCCTTCATAAGAAAAATTCTTGATCATCCACCGCATCCAAAGCTTCGTTGGCATTATTTCTATTTGTGGATTGTGATAGGGTTTCAAATTTGGGAAGACATTTTTTTAAATAATGAAAGATGAGATATGAATGATAAAGGATGATTACGATGAATATCGTTACCTTAACTGCTCATTTCATGGTTTACTTTTTACGAACATATTAATGTTGGTTTTAAAGGAGAATGTATGCAACAAGCTAAAATAGTGGCCGAGATTGGTTGTAATCATAAGGGTGATATGGAAATTGCCAGTGAGATGATTAAAACGCTGGCAATCTTTTGTAAGGTTGATGCGGTGAAGTTTCAGAAAAGAAATCCAAAGGAACTACTCACTGAAAAAGAATATAATGCACCGCATCCTAACCCTATTCATTCTTATGGTAGTACCTATGGAGCACATAGGGAATCCCTGGAATTTAATTTAGAAGAGCATAAACAATTAAAAAAGTGGTGTGAGGAAAACGGCTTAATCTATAGTGCTTCCGTATGGGATTTAACCTCAGCTAGAGACATATGCTCTCTTGCTCCTTCATTTATAAAAATTCCTTCAGCATGCAATTTAAATTTCCAACTACTGACCTATATTTGCGATAATTATCCTGGAACAATTCATTTGTCTTTTGGAATGACCACTCAAGAGGAAGAGGAAAATATTATTTCTTTTTTTCAAAAGAAAAAAAGAAATAATGATGTAATAGTGTATTGTTGTACATCAGGATATCCTGTAGCGTTTCAAGATGTGTGTTTACTGGAGATATCAAGGGTAAAAGAAAAATTTTCCTCAATAGTAAAAGAAATCGGTTTTTCAGGTCATCATCTGGGAATTTCTGTTGATATTGCTGCTTTTATCCTAGGTGTAAGCTGGATTGAGAGGCATTTTACTTTGGACAGAACATGGAAAGGTACAGATCATGCTGCTTCACTTGAGCCGGATGGTATGAGGAAGTTGGCCAGGGACGTAAGAAATGTAGCCAAAGCTGTCAATTATAAGAAAACAGAAATTTTAGAGGTGGAAAAAATACAGAGGCATAAATTAAAAAGGAACCAGATGAAATGGATAAAATCATAGCTTTTATCCCTGCTAGAGGTGGTAGTAAATCCATCCCTTTTAAAAATATTAAAAATATGGCAGGCAAACCCCTCATCTTATGGGTGATTGAAGCTGCTTTAGGTTGCCAAAAGATTGATCATGTCTATATTTCTACAGACAATCTTCAAATTAAATCAACAGTAGAAAAAATAGGGAATAAAAAGCTAACCGTTATAGATCGCAGCCCTGAAACAGCTACAGATACTGCTACTACAGAATTAGCAATGATTGAGTTTGCTTTACATCACCATTTTCAATTTATCATATTAATTCAACCTACCTCCCCAATGCTGACTGCACTTGATTTAAAAGAAGCTATTGAGGCTTTTTTTAGTGCTAAAGCAGATAGTATGCTATCCTGCGTAAGGCAAAAAAGGTTTCTTTGGGCATCAGCCGGGAAATTTGTCAAGGCCCTGAATTATAATCCCTCATTAAGGCCGCGGAGGCAGGATTTTGACGGATTTTTAGTGGAAAATGGTGCTTTTTATATTACCACCAAGGAATTATTATTAAAAACCAAATGCCGTTTATCGGGAGATATTGCTGTTTATCAAATGGCGGAAGAAACCTTTGTTGAAGTGGATACCCCCAGTGATTGGATAATTGTGGAAGATCTGTTGAAAAATAGAAGAGTTGTGCCCAAAAAAGGTGATATGAAGAAAAAATTAGGTAAAATTCAACTTTTGGCTATGGATGTGGATGGCGTGCTTACTGATTCAGGAATGTATTATAGTGAAAAGGGGGAAGAATTAAAAAAATTTTCAACTCGTGATGGAAAGGGAATAGAATTTCTAAGAAAATTTTTAAATATAAAGATTGCCATAATAACTGGGGAAAATAGCAAAATTGTTCATTCGCGTGCCCAAAAGCTGAAAATTGACCATCTATACCTTGGAATCGATAATAAATTGGAAGTAATAGAAAAGCTCTCCAAACTTATTAATATTCCTATGGATAACATTGGTTATATAGGTGATGATGTGAATGACCTACCTATTTTAAAAACAGTTGGTTTTTCTGCTTGTCCAGCTGATGCCACAGCGGTGAATAAATTAGTTGTAGATTATATTTGTCAAAAAGAAGGGGGAAAAGGAGCAGTACGAGAGATTTGTGACTTGATTTTAGAAGCAAGGGAAGTTCATAGCATAGATGATGATTATTGAAATAATTTTATTATGCTGTATGACATAATAAAACATACTATCGGTTTTCTTTCATTTATAAAGCCGCCTTTTAACCTCAAAAGTTCGTGCAATAATTACTATAATCAATTCAGAAAAAAATATTGAATGAAATATACACATGAAGATAATTAAGAAAATTTCTTTAATAATAAAGAGATACAAGTCTTTAACCTTTTGGAGGAAATCTTCTCGCAAGCTATTGAAATTCAATGATATTAATATCTGTTTCAATCGATTTATTAAGAGGGATTATGATCCTGCAAAAAAGAATATATTAATAGCCATAGAATCGCCTGCAGTAATACGTCAAAGAGGATGGTTAAGAGATGATATGAAATTTTATGCTGAGATCTCTTTTGCGAATTTTTACAAACTCAAGAATTATTATTGTTGCAGACAGCTATATGTTTGCAATGATAACTATGTTGACCTTGAAACCGCCAAGACATATCAAAAAAAAAATAGACTTGTCTCTTTGATCTATTCAAATAAAACCTCACTTCCAGGGCACAAATTAAGGAATGAAGTTGCCGGCAGATTTAAGGGGCGCTTGGATGTCTATGGGTCCGGTACCGGACGCTTTCTCAATGAGAAAAAGGATTCCCTGGAAGGTTATCGGTTTCAGATAGTGATTGAGAATGACAAATGTCTGGAATACGTATCTGAAAAACTTTATGACTGCTTTAAGACAAAGACTGTACCGATTTATTGGGGGGGAGAACTTGCGGTGATGAAGATGGGATTTAATATGGATGGAATCATATTTTTTGATACTTTAGATGATATTGAACAACTACTTGATAAACAAGTTACAGAGGAAAATTACCAAAAAATTCTTCCCGCTATTGAATGTAACCTTAACAGACTGATTGAATTAAGAAATGAACAAAAATTTCATTTTTACCTGAACAGTATTTTGCAAGGCTATTTTCACAGTACCAAAAGCTATCATAAAAATGACTATGCTCACATGTCTTTTTTTCTTGATAGGAGTGAGTAAAATTTTGTTTGTTGGTGGGGAATGATTATTAAGGATTAGTTATGAATTATATCATTTAATAACAAGCATAATTGATAAGCTTGATATCTTCTATTGTAAATATTTTTGGATATCATTTTTTGTTCTAAATTACCCTTTTTCCATTTATTAAATAATACAACCAACCATTGGATATGATCTTTTGATTCATTATATTCAAACAGTTTGCCTGCTTTATTCTCATCTATTATCAAACGAGCCTCTCCTTTTAAAGGGCCAATCCCAAGAATTGGCCATCCTGTATGAAGGTATTCAAATATTTTTCCGGGGATTTCTGTTTCAGCCCCCCTCATATTACTGACAAGCAGTAACAATAGCTGTTCTTTTGCTAATTCAACAATTAATTTATCATGAGAAATATTTTCTTTTATTATGAGATTTTCAGGGGGGATCCTCAACTTCAGGGTATGTATTGCTCTGGGTGAAATATTTCCATAAATTTTCCATTTAAAATAATGCGCAAACTCTTTGTCGGTATTAAGTCGTTGAGACAGAGCATTAATAAAAGAATAGGGTATTCTTTGATCATTCATCAGGCCATAATATCCTAATCGAAAATAATTAATTTTATTTTTTTGAAAATTTTTAAAATCCCGGCAATCAAAACCATTATAGATGACATGAATCTTGTCTGAATTGATTTTTGTGCTTAGAAGATTCTTGGTTAAATTTCCAACAGTAGTTATTGTGTTACAATTAGCAAGGACCTTTTTTTCAAGCCATTTATTTAATGAAATAACATACGTAAACCTGTAAGTGACATTGTAAACATTATTTTCTACCCAAGGATCCCTGACATCAACAATCCAAGGTAAATTGTATTTCTTTTTTATAAATAAACCTAATAAATGAGGAGTATAAGGTGGACCCGTGGTAATGACTGCATCGAAATATTCATGCTCTAAAATATTTTTTATTTTTTTTCGAGCTGAAAAATACAAGCCAATTTTTGAATCAGGAATAAAAAAATTCAACCAAATAAAATTGGATACATATATTTTTATTTTTTTTATTAAATTAAAAGATGCATATTTTTTATTTTGGTTGCTATTTTTCTTTTTATCTTTATTCTTAGAGATGAACCATCTTACTGGATCAAACCATAAGGGGACCCTATGAACAATAATATTATGGGAATCTTCTTCTAAGCTTGTATCTTTCAGTTTTAAAGATTCTACAGTTCCCGTAATTACAGTAGGTTCAAATCCCAATTCGATACTATATTTACAGAATTTTAATATTCTTTGGATGCCGCCTCCAGATGCGGGCGGCCAATAATAGGATATAACTAAAATTTTTTTTCTCATTTGGAGTATAGAAATATCAAGGCAATTGTTAAAAGAACACTTTAACCAAAGTGGGATAAGTTTAAAAAATTTTTTTTTAATTGAAATACCAAAAAAATACTCATTAACAAAGTAAAGAAAATTTTATTAGAATAGTCATCCTAAGTAGTATTTAGCAACAATGTATTGATAGCTTTTTCAGTGGCCCTTTTCCCTGCAAAAATTTTTTCTACATTAGTTTTTTTTAAAGGTTCCGAATGAGCAATCTGATGGATAATCTCCTTAGTGTTATTGGCAAAAATCATGTCCCCGCGTTTGATAAACTCGTCAAAAGCCTCCTTACCATTTTCATGAATAATAATCGTAGGGATACCAAAGGGAATACATTCTAAGGCACATGTTGACCACCATGTGAGATGGATATCCACTGCTTTTAAAAGTGCATATAATGGTAATTCAGAGGCTTTTTCAATATCAATATTGGGATGTTTTGATTTTTGGGCTAACATATTTATTTTATTTTTATCATCAAAAGAATTTGGATGCATTCGCAATAGCCATTGCCAGTTAGAAGGGCTATTTTGAATAGCTTGAAATAGTATTTCAAAGTTATCAATATGTTTATATGCTTGAAGGGTTACCAGTATTGATCGACTTTTATTCATAGTAAGGCATTTTGCTTCTTCCATATATTTGTGACAGTATGCAGGTAATTTATGCTCATATCTCCACAAATTTATCCAAGGATAACCACCAATTATAACATTTTCAGGAGAGATCACCTGACAACTACTGGAACGAATACTATGAGAATCTATTTCACCCCACGTCCAAAAGTATTTTGGTATTAGTTCATATTTATTTGGAGGTGATTTTTTCCATGAAGCATAAGCGAAAGCATTAATCCCTTGAAGCCCATGCTGGAAATCCACTGTTTTTATTCCTAAACGAGAGGCTGCTAATGTAGCCGCCATAGAGGTTGGAGAATACCAACAAATCACGAACAGCGCTTTGGGGCGAATATTCCTTAACCATTTTTCAAAAAGTTTAGCCTGTCTTAATAGTAAATCTACAAATAGTAAAAAATCGTGATATTTTATTGGTGAGCCGTTGAGAGATTTAAGCCATTCTGCATACTCTCTATACCATTTTGGAACCTTAATTTTTAGAATTTTGTAGGAATTAAGAAAAGCCATTACATTGGTTCGGAAAAGAAAATGGGAAATTAAAACAGAATTCCTGTAAGGGGGAAGCCGGTATTCAGTATTTTGGTTTATCTCCCATATTAAGGTTGAAAAATTTATATTTGAAAGCTGATCCAAAAAGGCATCAACATAAATATCATAAAATTTTCCATTAATCATAATCTGCCGTGCATGGGTGGGGGTGAGAAAAACTAAGTCACTTTCACTAAAATCAGGTTTGTATCCTTCTGTTGGATAATGCAAGCCATTTTTCATCAAATGGGTGCGAAATAGTAATAACTGCTTACCTATAAGAAGATTTTTTTTTATTATTTTGATATATTTCTTAAATCCATGACCAGTGACCTCCTTTTTTCTATATAAAGCACTAGCAGCTTGCATTCTTAATATAGGCCAAACATGAATTTCTGAAAGCTTAAAGGTGTCTACCGGATGCGACATTTCATAATCAGTTATTACGTCTGTAATCTTTCCGCGGGATAAGGTAGCCATTATGCCATCTTTTTCCTTTTTATTAATCCATTTTTCAAAATAATAATTTGATTCCATTGAAGAACACCAAAGGATAGCAAAAGAATTGGATACAATAAAAGGAGGGTAAATTTAATTAATATTGAAGGTAAAATGTTTAAATTTAACATCTCTAAGGACAATCCAACAAGTAATGTAGGTATGATAGCTGAAAATATTAAGATTATTTTTTTATATTCGAATTTAATTGGGTAGACTTTATAAGAGATGACCCAGGTAAATAAAAACGAGGCCAGAAATGATATTAAAGTTGCGTAGGCTGCTCCCATTTGATCATATTTAGGGATGAGTAAGTAATTTAAAATTAAATTAATTATCGCAGAACCAAAGCTGGCAATAGGTAAATATTTTGTAGCAGTTTTTACATAGAAAATTGGCTTGGCCACGAGATGATACATCCCGCTGATCATATAGGAAAAAGCAATGATGGGAACAATTTTAAAAGCACTATAATAGGATTTTACTGTCATCAAGACAATAACTTCTTTAGCAAAAATAGATATACAGGTGGCTATAAATAATATTGCCATGATGTAATAGGTTGATAATCTGGAAAAAATATTTTTTGCTTCCTCCCCCTTATCAGTAGCAGTTGACATAAAAAATGGTACATAGGCTAAATTTATGGCCACAACGATAATCTCCATAGCTGAGCCTATGGTGTATCCAATGCCGTAGATACCAACATTTGATAAATCTGTGTAATGGCCTAAAATTAACCTATCAGACAACCCAATGACCCATCCGGAAAGCGAATGCGGCACAATCGGCATTCGATACTTTAATGATTCCTTTAACATTGGAAAATTTATTGTAAAATTAACTTCTTTGAATACTCCACCTATCGCTATGATAAAAAATATAAAAGCTGAACAGCAAAAAGCTTTGATCATCCCCAGTGCGCCCTGTTTTAGTATTATTATAAAATAGAGCGTCAGGGATATTTTAATCCAGAACTCTGCAATGCTAATCAAGCTGTAAAGCGATGATCTTTCGCGGACCTGAAATAATCTATGCCAAAATCTGAATAATGGTGTTAAAAAAAGGGTACATAGGACAATTTGTAGATATGGCTTAAATGGGACATTTTTAGCAATAATAGGAAATAGAGAATTTCCAAATAGTTGTAAGAGAAGTGTACAAATTAAAATAAAACAAAATAGAGAAATGATAATTGTACCTAAATAATCTTTTAACTTCTTTGGGTCGTTTTTGTATTCGAAATAGAATTTTTGTAACGAAGCAATCTGCCCCATTAGATATATAACGATCACTACATTACTAATTGCTCGTATAATAGTGATTATTCCAAAATCATCCGGTGTTAAAAATCTTGTATAAATGGGGATTAAAAAGAAACCTGCACCTTTTGTTAAAATTTCCGCTAGTGAATAATTAAATGAATGTTTTGTGAGATGCTTTATGTATGAAAGCATTCGGGAATCCATATAACTAAGTTTTACTCTAATTTTCAGTGGTTGTTCAATAATTCTCATATCATTTAATGAGAATTGATAGGTCGAGAGGTTTGGTGTAGCCGAAATTATCGGTTTTGATAAGCGTATTTATGAAGTGATTCTATTTTTCTCCGCTTACCCAAACATTCCCCCCAATCTTGTTAATAAAAGGAATTTTTGTCAACAGACGTTCTACTTCAACCCATGCCGAGTCACTTGAAAATCGGTGCCATTTATCATTAAAATAAATTATTGAGCCATTTTTAATATTTTTGAATCCAGCTTCTTTAAACCATTTTTTTAAAGTAAAGAATGAAAGTGGTTGGGTGTGATACCATAAATACTGATGTGGGTTGAGCTTATTAGGCACCATGATCACTGCTTTTCCTCCGGGAACGAGAACGCGATGTACCTGATGGAATGCCTTCTGTGGGTTGGTGAGATATTGAAATACCCTCGTTGATAAAACAGTATCGAAGCTGTTATCTTCAAATCTTAAGCGTTCAGCGTCTCCAATTTCCAGATTAATCTTAGAATATTTTGGCAAATATTTTTTAAAAACCACCTGCGCATTCTCAATAGCCCTGTCAACCAGTTCAATTCCTGTTACATCTAAATCAGTAATTTTTTTTTTCAACCCTACAATAGTTCGCCCCCAGCCAAATCCAATATCCAATATCTTTTTTTTGTCGGATATATTTCCCTCTTTAATGAAAGTGTTCACAGTTGCAATCCAAGTAAAATTATATAATTCATATTCAGCTATTTTTAAAAGTTTTTGATAATCTCTTTCATTATGTCTTGTATGCCAATGGGTAAATACCGTATTTTTATTTTTATACAATTTCCGCTTTTCAATCTTTTTCATAAAACAGTTCCTCAAAAGGTATTTCAGAGATATTTTTCATCAATTCAGTGTTTCGCCTGCTTTGTATCAGGGACAATCCACGTATTTGTTTATCATAATTATAGATCAGAAAAATTAGAAAAAGATAGTATACTGCTTTATAATCTTCATGTTTAAGGGGAAAATATATTTTATTTGTATAATAACAAAAAATCCAGCGGGAAATCTTTTTTAATTTTTTTAAACTATAGATAGGCTTCCCTTTTGATAAAAATAATAAATTAAAAATAAATCGATATAGCTCGAACAAAGGATGTAAAGAATCAAATTTCCAATGCCCTTCCCAATCAATTACAGTAACTGTATTATTTTTTATCAGGATATTGCGATGCAAAAAATCTCCATGCCAATCCACTTGCGGAATAGTTAAGTGACAGATCGTTTGATAATCAATGGCCTTGAAAATAGATTCAGTAATATGTTTCCATTCTTCGCTTAAAATGGTAATTCTCTCTTTAGTCTCCTCAAAAAGATTTATAAAATCAAAGGGTTCATTTTGTAAGGTATATTTTTGAAAATCTATTAACCAGTCAACGGCTAAAGCTAAATTTTTATAGATATGGTTTACAGCAAAAAAACTAATCCCAGGTAGCAAGAAAAACATAAGCATATTGCTTAAAAGCCTTCCTTCCGCCTTTTTTACTATTAATACTTTTTGTTCAGGAATCCAGCCATAAGGTTGAGGAATCAAAAATTTTTGATTTTTATGATAATGATTTATCCAATGCTTTTTTAGAATAATGTACTCAGGCCCTCTCTTATTGTGATGTTTTTTTTCAATAGCAAAGAGTTTTTTTACTTTATTATTTGATTTTACAATGTCAATGAAGAAAAAATTTCTTTTTTTTAAATGTAAAAATTTTTCTATTTTATTATACTCATAGCCTTGTTTAATAATAATTTTTTTAATCTTTTCTTTATTATTTTCCATCAAATAATTATAAATTTGTTTTTCAATAGAAAACACTACACATTACCTTATAAAAGTAACTTTAGAAATTATAATTTTTTTTTAGAGGCTTTTTTCTCTTTTCTTACACTTTTCTTTATCAGGTGAAATAAAGAGTGAGGTTCCAAAGAGGGAGCTTCATAGATTTTTTTCACATGAATAATATCAGAGGCAAGAGAAGCATCAAGAATGTCATAGTTTCCGTTTTTTACTGTTAAAATAATTGGTTCCCAACCAAAGTCAGGGAGATATTTTGCAAATTTAATGACTCTTTATACTGCCCCCCAGTCCTTGCCGGTGGCCAATAAAATGTCAATATAAGAACTTTTTTAGTATTTTTAAACACCTCTTTTTCCTTTGAAAAAATCCGGAAACAGAGTCTAAAACATATTGTAGGATCTGGAAAGAGCATTAATTAACAAATTCATTCCTCCTTTAGCATATCTTTTTATATCAGCAAACGACCGAGTTGACATTATAGATTTCAGTAAAAATTTTGGACGAAAATAATATCTGTTATACGCTGTTTTATGTTTGTTAAATAATTCTTCAGGAGTTATTCCTTCGGGTATATACAAAAGAGAATCAGGAAAATTAAATTCCGGATACATGCCATGTAAAAAATACTCCGGATCAGGAAATGTCCCTGTTTTTTTTGCTCTTTTATAGTCTAATGTTCCCGGCAAGGGAACAAACAAGGTGAATGAAGCTACCTCTATATCCAGTTCAATAGCAAATCGGATAGTTTTTTCCATATCTCCTAAAGTTTCATATGGTAGCCCCATCATAAAATATCCTCTAATATTAATCCCAACTTCTTTGGTGATTTTTATTATTTCTCTCACTTTATCTAAAGTTATACCTTTTCTCATAACATCCAGCATTCGCTGGCTTCCGGATTCTATACCGTAGGCAATAAAGTCACAACCTGCTTCTTTCAAATGTTTTAATACATTTTTATTAACATGGTCAACCCTTGCCTCAACAGACCAAGTTTTTTTAAATTTATTCTTTATCAATATATTACAAACATCATGAACAAGGGTATGGTCGGTTAAAAAATTGTCATCTAAAATAGCTATATCCTCTGCTCCATATTTATCTCTTAATAAAAAAAATTCTTCAGCAATTCTGTTAGCGCTGAAATATCGGACTTTTGTACCTGAAATACTCTTATTACAGAAGCTGCATACTCCTGGGCACCCTCGTGAAGTCATAAGAGAATAGGAAGGTTGTTTCTTGGTTCTAGCTTCACTTGTGCGATAGTTCTTCATTGGGAGCAAATCATAAGCAGGTATGGGGATCTCATCCAAATCATCTATTAAAGCTATTCTAGGATTCTTAACTAACTTATCATCTTTTAAATAAGCAAGACTGCCTATACGAGTTATATCTTTATTATTTTTAAGGCAATTTACCAGCTCAAGCATAGGTAATTCACCTTCTCCTAAAACTACGATATCAGCTCCATTTCTCAAACAAGATTCTGGTAAAATAGTAGCATGAGGCCCTCCGACAATTATAGGTGCTTTGACCCTGGCTTGCTTTAATTTATTTAGCAGTTGATTCACACGTAAAGCATACGTGCTTGCAGAAGTAATACCGATAAGATCAAAATGGTAACATTTTTTGACAACTTCATCTAAACTACAAGGTTTTGTCAGCCCGTCTAATATTTCACAAAAATGGCCCTGTTGCCTCAGGCAACCAGCGATATACGCCAAGCCCATTGGGGGCAATATACTTACAGTTTGTTCGGAACCTCGGGAACAATATTCTTTTTTATAGATGGGGGGAACAATTAATATAATTTTCATTTTGGTGGTTGCCTTAAATACATTTCCAAATCCCCAGAATTGATTTGCCCAGAGTGTACAAAAAAATTTTATCAAAAACTTTGGATAGAGGTATTACTATACTATCCCAAACGGCTATTTGCTCTTCATGAGGATTGGATTGTTTTAAAAATAATTTATTGACAAAAGAAAGTAGCGAGCCAATAGAATCAAGATAAAAAATTTTTTCGAGAATTAGATTATCAGGGACAATGGCTTTGAGGGATTTTTTATTATATCTTCTAAAATGGCCAATAGCTTTATCAAAAGGACTATACAATTGATTATGAGCAGGGGCCAAGATTATCAAATTGCCGTTTTTGGCAAGATGATTTGCGGCCAGTTGTAATTCCCTTAAATCATTTTTTATATGTTCTATAACATCAATATAAATAATGGCATCATATAGATTAGTTTTAGGGATATCCTCAATTGTTCCTGTAATAATTTTACAACAGCTGGGAATTTTATTAATTGCCAATTTTTGTTTTATTAATTTTGATAGATTTTTATCCGGCTCTAAACAGATCCATTCATTTTGCCAGCCATTACATAAAAATTTTGTTGTTCCGCCCAAGCCGGCGCCTATTTCCAATACCCTTTTTTTTTGTAAATAGTGTTTGAAAAATGACGCATAGTAGTTTTTCCAATTGTAAGCACCTTCAAAAAGTGCAAGCTCCTCGCCAAGATATTTCATATTAATTTAATTTTTCAATATTTAAGATGAAATCCTGATAATCTTTTGCAGGAATAAAAAGTTTTTGTGTCCGGTAATTTAACACAGTAAAAACCAAAATTAAAGAGATCAAAAAGGCCTGCATTAAAAATGTAATCAACCCCAGAATAACATAAGTTGCCCAACCGAGTACAGCTACTTCGGTAAAAAACCGGATACATATAACAGTTATAATACC